>JARIAP010000102.1 GCA_029257755.1 Helicobacter sp. | reverse complement strand
TCTACTGCAAGTAGGATTTTATTTTCAAGCATAGCCATTGCTATATTATATGTGTTTGCATATAAAAAATTTTCTAAATTACAAATTCTACCAAAATAATCACCATTATATTTAAATGCCTTATTTGTTTCAATGAAAGGTATATCAAGCTCTTTTAGAACTTCTTTTGTAGCTATATTAAATGGGTTATTTTTTAAACAATCATAAATCATATACATAAGTATTTCCTTTTAATTTTATTATTTATTTAAAATATAGTTATATTCTTTATCTTTACAACATAAAATATCTTGTATGGAAGCAAAATTTAATTCTTGGTTGTATCCTACTATTTTATTTTTGCATGAGAAATCATATTGTTTTGATATTTGAGACTTTAAATATCTACATTCTTTTTGAAGAGATTCATTTGATAATATCATAGCCTGTAAAGATTCTATTTGCATGTCTATTATCTTATTGCATGGAAATATAAAGCCAGATATACTAATGTGTTCAAATATATTTCCATCATTTGTTGCTATAAACTTTAATAGTTTATTCGTGTGTAATGGATAATGGGTGATTAACCATTTTATATAAAGAAAAAATCCATCTCCAAGATATGAGTCATCATAACTAGTGGCTATGAAATTTATTAAAATATATTTTTTTAACTCATTTATTTGGCTTGGGGTAATAAAGTCCATTTGATAGAAAAAATCTTCATATTTATTAAGTGCTATATCAAAATTTAATAGTAAATCTTTTGTTGCATATTTTTTGCTAATTGGTTCAATTTCCCATACATTACCAAGTTTATTAACTATTTCATTAACAGGCATGTTTCCAAATATTGCGTATCCATTAATTCTACAATATATAAAATTCATATTAACGCCAAATTCTTGATAACCAAATAGCTTAGAATCAATATAATTAAAAACATCTTTAAGTGTGTCATTTGATTTATAATAAATATCTTGTCTTACATATCCATTTTGAAAGTCTATTCTAGAATCAAAAGAAAAAATATTTAAATGTAATTTACCCATATATTTCCTTCAAAATAAACATGACAAAACAATAATAAGCACTTAAATCAATTAAAACTTAAGAATATCTTAATTTATAATCATGTTCTTTAGATAAAAAAGTTCTCAATTATACTTAAAATATTGTATTGTTAGGTAAATATTTTTGCTAAAATATTTCAAAAATCTTTATTTAATGATTATACTACTAGAAGCATTAAAAACATCATTTATATAGTTACAAGTATTTATATTATTATTTTTATAAAGATATAATCATGCTTATGGTTTATATATTTTTGCAGGAGTTTTTATGAATAATAAAAAAAGTGTTTATGAGCAAAGTTTAACATTTCATGCTAAATATAAAGGTAAATTTGAGGTATCATCAAAAATAAAATTAAATAGCAAGGAAGAATTAGCTCTTGCATATACTCCGGGTGTAGCACAGCCATGCAGAGAAATACAAAGAGACAAACAAAATGCGTATCTTTATACTGCAAAAGGAAATAGTGTGGCTGTTGTAACAGATGGAAGTGCCGTTTTAGGACTTGGTAATATTGGTGGTTTAGCAGGTCTCCCTGTTATGGAAGGAAAAGCAATTTTATTTAAAGAGTTTGGTAATGTAGATGCAATTCCTATTTGTCTTGATACTCAAAATACAGAAGAAATAATTTCAATAATTAAGAATATTGCACCATCTTTTGGTGGTATAAACCTTGAAGATATAGCTGCACCAAGATGTTTTGAAATAGAATCTAGATTACAAAAAATACTTGATATTCCAGTATTTCATGATGATCAACATGGAACAGCAATAGCATGTGTAGCGGCACTTTTAAATGCACTAAAAATTGTGAATAAGAAAATTGAAGATATAAATGTAATAATAAGTGGTCCAGGTGCTGCTGGCATATCAATAGCAAAACTTTTATTAAGTTTTGATGTTGGTAATGTTGTTCTTGTTGGTAGGAAAGGTGCAGTTTGTAAGGATGCTATATGGCTTAATGATGAACAAAAAGATATGGCAGAAATTACAAATAAATATAATGAAAGTGGAAATATTAAACAAGTTATTGAAAATAAAGATGTTTTTATTGGTGTATCGGGACCAAAAATGGTAGATAAAGCTATGATAGAAAGCATGAATGTAAATCCAATAGTATTTGCTATGGCAAATCCTGTACCAGAGATAATGCCAAGTGAAGCTAAAGCGGGTGGTGCAAGGGTAATAGCTACAGGTAGATCAGATTTTGCAAATCAAATTAATAATGTTCTTGTTTTTCCGGGGGTTTTTAGAGGAGCACTTGATTGCAAAGCAAAAAAAATTACAAATGAAATGAAAAAAGCAGCTACATTAGCTATATCAAATCTTGTTTTAGATTCAGAACTTAAAGAAGACTATATAATACCAAGTGCATTAGATAAAAGAGTTGGCTTAGCAGTTGCAAAAGCAGTAAGAGATGCTTATATTGATTAATAACTTTATTATATGGTTTGCAAATATAATATAAAATTTAATAAAGGATTTGTATGACAAAAGATTCAAATGGAGTGGAACTTAATACTGGAGATAATGTAAGTGTTATAAAAGATCTTAAAGTAAAAGGGGCATCGATCACAATAAAACGAGGCACAACTATAAAGAATATAAAACTAACAAATAAAGATGATGAGATAGAAGCAAAAGTTAATAAAAATGGTGTTATAGTTTTAAAGACTTGTTTTCTTAAGAAAATAGTTTGATAATTATATTAATATACACAATAATATTTGTAAATAATTTATATGTAAATTATTTTAATAATGATTGTATTTTTATATGTAATTTATAATAATTTTACATAGATTAATTTATTTAACTTAAAGCAAAAAATTATAAGAAAATATTGAGTTTAGAATCTATCTTAACTAAAATTATTAGAAATAATTGTTTATATTTTGATATATTATAAATATATAAAATTAGATTCTAATTTTTTATATGAATTAAACAAATTTTATAAACAATATCTATATAAATCTTAGACATTGTTTATTGTTAATCCATAAACATAAGTTTATTTCTTATGCAACTTCTTGTTAATTGAAGATTGACTTGGATACATAAAGAATGTGTCATATTTAATATTAATCCCATCTTTGTTATCAGTTGCATAAGATTTTATTGACAATGGAATATTTTTGCTTGTATTATTAGAATCGTTTAAAGATTCTTTTGCACGCAATAATACCACTAGCATTTTGGTTTCATTTGGTTTAATTAAAAACTCTTTTTTGTCTCTATAATCTGGGAAAATAATATCAAATTTATCTGCCATTTCACCATCAATTTCAAATGCAAAACTATGTGGATCTTTATCAATATTTTGCACAACAAATTTATAAGCATTATCAATAGCCCCACTATCTCTAATCATATATGTTTCTGCTGTCCTTGTTATGTTTAAAAGCATAGTTTTGTGTGTATTACCAACATAAACAAGCAATGAAAAAATAAGCACTAATATTATTATATATGCAATTGTTTTAGTTCTTAATAATTTTGGTTTTGTATTATTATCCATAGCATTTGGAGAACTCCAATTTACAAGTGTAGGACGATTAAATTTA
>JARIAP010000035.1 GCA_029257755.1 Helicobacter sp. | reverse complement strand
CATCTATTGAAGAAATTGCTTCATCAATGCAAAGTGTAAGTAGTAGAACAGGAGAACTAATAAATCAAAGTGAAGATATTAAAAATGTAATAGGCATTATTAGAGATATAGCAGATCAAACAAATCTATTAGCATTAAATGCAGCAATAGAAGCAGCAAGAGCAGGAGAACATGGCAGAGGTTTTGCAGTAGTTGCAGATGAAGTAAGAAAACTAGCAGAACGCACTCAAAAGAGTTTAGGAGAAATAGAAGCAAATACAAATATGCTTGTCCAAAGCATAAATGATATGGCAGAATCTATAAAAGAACAAGCACAAGGCGTTAGTCAAATAAATGAAGCAATATCACAATTAGAAGAAGCTACACAACAAAATGTAGAAATAGCCAATCACTCAAAAGAAATTAGTAATGCAGTAGATTCTGTAGCCACTAGCATATTAGAAGATGTTAATAAGAAAAGATTTTAATATAGCTTAAACATATAATTAAAATTAAGTGCTTATATATTTATGAAATTAATAATATACAAAGCACATAAACTACCAACATAACAAATAAATTTATAATCATATAAACATGGCAAACTTTATATACTTTGCAAAATAGCTATATAAAAATTTATTAATATTAAAAAATATTTACTAAAATACACTATCAAACATTAAAATTACCTATTTATATGATAACTACAACTTACAATTTATATACTAAAAAGCTAAATATATAAAATAAAAAATTAATATTCTATCCATAAATACAGAAACTATATACTTTATTTATATAATTATCAATAAATTTTATTATTCAGTAAATATCATTTTATATGTAATTTATAATAACTTCTCTGGCATTATTTTTGCTAATGTTTTATAAAACCTCAACCATATGCTTGTATTTGGTGAAACATAAAATTTATGTATATTACCATCATCTTGTATTTCCCAATGACACTTTTTCTTATCATCACATACAATTTTATATGAATGTTGCATTTTAGATTCTGTAATATTTCTTAACTCTTTTGCTAAATAATCATTTTTAAAAAATACAATACTTTCTGTATTTAACATAGCAGAACGATAATCAAGATTAAAGCTACCAACTACAATAGTATGAGAATCAATTATCATATATTTTGAATGCAAACTAACCTTACCTTTTGATGTATGATAAAATTTTACTTTATCTTTTAGTTTTGCCTTTTGTTTTTCCATATTTGGATATTCATATACTTGTGCCCCCATTAAAACTAATTTATCCCTATATTTTTCCCAATGAGAATAAACAGGTATAACATCAATAGATGCAAGAGAGTTTGTAAGAATTTGTATATTAATTGATTTAATATTAATAAAATCACTCCATATATCCATGGCTGCTTCACCCGGAACAAGATATGATGAAGCAATTATAATTGATTGCTTAGCTTGATTTAGATTATAAAATAAAGCTTCTAATATTGGAGTTGTAGTTGGCATATTTCCATTATCTACTTTTTCTGGAGAATCCGCTAAAAATACACCATCTCCCCAAGCAATGTTAAATTCTTTATTTTTATATTTTGCTTTAAATACTTCAATATCCTGCAAATACTCTTCCCACTCATCTGTTTGTATATTATATTTTTTTGCTTGTTCTTCTGTGCTATGTGCTTTTTTAGCATATTTCTTTAATTTTCTTTTACTTGGAAATAAATTTGCTGGAATACTTCTTTTATAATTCCAAAATTTCTCAAAGTTTAATTTAGCATCTTTTGTTATATTACCTATGAAAAGCAAGTCAGTATCTGTGAAATTTACACTAGCATTATCAAAATATTCATCAGCAATATTCCTACCACCAACAATTAACGCAGTATCATCAAATATAAATAACTTATTGTGCATTCTTTTATTTATTCTACTAAAATCAAAAATTGCTTCAAATGCTCTAAATATACCAAATCTAAAAAAATATGGATTAAAAATTCTAACTTCAATATTTTTATGGCTATCAAGCAACATGATATCATAAAAATCAGATGTAATTCCATTATCATCAATTAAAATTCTTATTTTAACCCCACGATTTGCAGCTTCATATAATTCATGTGTAAGTAATTTTGAAGTTAATTCGTTTTTGTATATATATGTTTGAATATCAATGCTTTTTTTAGCCATTTGAACAAATGCTAATCTATGCAAAAGAGCACTTGTCCCATCAGCAATTATTAATGCACCATCTTTTTTTTGTTGTAACTCTTCTTTATATGGCTCTGCAATCGGGCTTGTAAATGAATTATATATTGGTTGATAGTTTGTTTTTACACTATGATTCATTGAAGTTAATGGAGAACATGCACTAAATATAATAAGAATTAAAATACAAAATAACAATGCACAAATTAATGAAATAGCAAAATTCATCGTATAAAAAAAATCTGTTAAGAATTTATCCATAATCTATATTTTATCCATAAAATCTTGCAATATCTGTGTTATTATACCCGCACTCTCAATCCATACTTCTTCATATACGGAATGAGGATAATTAATTGATGGTCCTATACTTAATGCAACAATATCATCAATACCTAAATCTTTGAATTTAGACAATAAAATCCCACACTCAAGCCCTGCATGTAATTCTACTATTTTTGGTTGTATATTAAATTCATTTACTCTATTATTCATGCTTTCATACATCAAGTATAATATTTTATCAAACTTTGATATCTCTTTATTTAAATATTCTTTATTATTCAATGAATTAGTTAAAAACTCTTGCAATAGGTTATATGAAGTTTCACTTTGTTTTTCCCATGGAGGATAATACTCACTAACTTCTATAAAAGCTGTTTCTAGTTTTTGTGATTCTATCTTTTTTAACAAAGATTCTCTTAAATTACTAAGATTTGATTTTAATAATTCATTTGTATTAGCCCTACCCATAAATGATAATGATAACTTACCATTAGCAAAAGATATATTTGATAAATTAAGTGAATTTTGCACAAGATTATTATCTATATCAATAACGCCTATTTGTATATTCGTTAATAAATTAAATAGAATTTTAAAATCAATCCCCTTAGGAGTTTGCAAGAATATTTCATTTGTTTTATCAAGCAATTCATTAGATAACTCTTTTAATTCCTTTACTATAAAAAAATCATTTGATTGTGCAGTAATTTTTTCTTTACATACAAAAATTAATTTTGAATTCATTGGTATAGAATTTCTCTTTTCACCACCCCGCCAATTTATAATTGATATAGAATTTGTATTTTCATTAACTATATTTTGTAAAAATTTTATACTTTCTAGTATAGCATTTTGATATTTAGGTTCATTATTGTTAATATCTAATCCACTATGACCACCAGCAAAATTTCTAGACTGCAAAACATAATAATGCCAATTTGGTAAAATATCTAAAGTTTCAAATTCATTTTTATAAATTAAATCAAATCCACCAGCACAGCCAATAGTAATTTCACCAAGCACTTCAGAATCTAAATTTATTAAAATTTTTGATTTAATTGATAACTCAAGTCCTTTTGCACCAATCATTCCTATTTCTTCATCATTTGTAAATAGAAATTCAGCATTTACATTTTGTTTCATGAAATATAGCATTATTGCCATACCCATACCATTATCAGATCCAAGACTAGAATCTTTTGCTTTTAACCATGTTTGTTTAATATTATCTTTATCTCTTATTTCTTTAATTAGCTTTAATGCAAGATTTTGTGCTGCAATCCCCACACATACCATATCATAATGACTTTGATAACATATTTTTGGGTGCATATTTTTCTTAAAAGCCATAATATTACCAACAGAATCTATCTTTGTTTCATAATTATGTTTTTTTGCAAAAACTTCTATAAATTTTGACATTTCATCTGTATTTTTACTTCCATGTGGAATTGTAGTTAAATGATAAAAAATATCAAGTATCTCTTTTGTAATTACATTAATATCTTGCATTATGCTTCCTATTTTATAATTAAAATTAATATAAAAGCATTATAACCTTGAATTTTATATTTTTGACAAATTTTTAAATTTTAGATACAATCAAAGACTAATTTTAATAAGGAGAATTTTAGATGAAAATTTTAGTTATTCAAGGTCCAAATCTAAATATGTTGGGACATAGAGACCCAAGATTATATGGAACTATGACTTTAGAACAAATACACAATAATATGAATGCTTTTGCTGAAACACAAAAAAGTGCTAGTGGAGAAGATCTAAAACTTGATTTTTTTCAAAGTAATTTTGAAGGTGAAATTATTGATAAATTACAAGAATGTGTTGGCGGAGAGTATGAAGGCGTAATTATTAATCCGGGTGGATTATCTCATACTTCAATTTCTGTAGCTGATGCAATTGTAGCTTCTGGTGTTCCTGTAGTAGAAGTTCATCTAAGCAATATACATTCAAGAGAACCAGAAAGACGAATTAGTATAACAGGTGCTGTTAGTGTTGGTGTAATTGCTGGTTTTGGTCCATTAAGCTATCATTTAGCACTAGTTGCAATTATGAATGTAGCAAATGAAATAAAAATGCTAAAACAACAAAATCCACAATCATAGCAACAAAATTATAAAAATAGAATCTTTTTATAAGTTGCTACATATAGTAGCAATTATAATTTAATATACATATTTCTATTGTATTATAAATATATTCAATTTATATTTATTTTAGTTGTTAAACTTGATTACTTTTGATATAATTTAGCATGGAATTTTTATGTTTAGCTATATTAGGTATTTTAACAGGAATTATATCTGCATTATTTGGTATTGGTGGTGGAATGAT
>JARIAP010000017.1 GCA_029257755.1 Helicobacter sp. | reverse complement strand
CACCTATATGAGATAACATTGCAATTGGAACTACAATAAGTGCTGCCATCATTAATATGCCTTGCAATAAATCTGTCCAACAAACAGCTAAATAGCCACCAAAGAAAGTATAAATAACTATAATTCCTGCACCAATCATTAAAGATAGAGAATAGTCAATATTAAATGTTTGTTCAAAAAGCTTTGCACCAGCAATAAGCCCAGATGAAATATAAAATACAAAAAACACTAATATAACAATGGCAGAAATAAGTCTTAAAATATGTTTGTCATCAGAAAATCTTGTTTCAAAATAATCAGGTATAGTTATGGAGTTTGCTACAACTTCTGTATAAATTCTCAATCTTTTTGCTACAAGAATCCAATTAATAAACATACCTATACTTAAACCAATAGCAATCCATACATTTAATAATCCAGCTATATATAAAGCACCCGGTAACCCCATAAGCAACCAACTACTCATATCAGAAGCACCCGCACTAAGAGCACTAACTGTTGGTCCCATACTCCTACCACCAAGGAAAAATTCTTCTGGATTTTTTGTTTTTCTCCAAAAATAAAATCCAACTCCTATCATTACAGCCGCATATAATCCAAAAGTGGCAAAAATAGGAAAACTTAAGCTTTGAACTTCAAGTGTATTAGGCATACTATATCCTTTCTATAAAATTAATAATAACTTAACAACAAGTATATTCATAATAATATAAAATTTTAAATTTATTAATATTTATAGCAAATAAAATAATATATAAATTCTTATTTGTAACACTATAAAACAAAAAAAAAAAATAAAATATTAAATAAATATAAATTATTTGCTTTATATTTTATTAGAAATATTTTTTAATGTTTAAATATTTAAAATAAAATACTATAAATTCTATATTTGCTGACTTTTGATACAATAAATCCTTTAATTCTACCAAATTAATTAGTTATTATAAATCAAGGATAATTATGAATAAAAAAGATACCATAAAAATTATAGGTGCAAAAGAAAATAATTTAAAAAATATTAATCTTGAGATACCAAAAAATAAACTTGTAGTTTTCACAGGTGTTAGTGGAAGTGGTAAAAGCACTTTAGCTTTTGATACATTGTATTCTGAAGGACAAAGGAGATATATAGAATCCTTATCAAGTTATGTTAGACAATTTTTAGATAAAGTTGGTAAGCCAGATGTTGAAAAAATAGATGGATTAACCCCTGCTATAGCAATAGATCAAAAAACTACTTCAAAAAATCCTAGATCAACTGTTGGAACAATTACAGAAATTTATGATTATTTGCGTTTATTATATGCTCGTATTGGTATGCAACACTGCCATATTTGTGGTGATAAAATTAGCTCTATGTCTGCAAGTGATATTATAAATGAAGTTCTTAAGTTACCTCTAGATTCTAAGATTATTATATATGCACCTTTAGTTAAGGAAAAGAAAGGTAGTTTTCATGATAAATTAGAATCTTTACGCAACAAAGGTTTTGTAAGGGCAAAGATAAATGGTGTTATGGTTAGATTAGATTCAGAAATAACATTATCAAAGACAAAGAAACATAGTATTAGTTTAGTTATGGATAGAGTTGTATTAAATAAAGATAATCATTCAAGAATAGCTTATGCCATAGAATCAGGATTAAAAGAATCTTATGGAGAAATAGAAATTGAGATATTAAACGATAATAAGGAAAATAATAAGATAATACATTTTAGCGAACATTTAGCATGTTTTAAATGTAAGGTTAGTTTTGAAGAATTAGAACCAGTTAGTTTTTCATTTAATTCACCAAAGGGGGCATGCAAGGAATGCAGTGGATTAGGTGTAAAATATACACTTGATGTTAATTGTATTATAGATAAATATGAGCCATTAAATAAAGGTGGAATAAAAATGATATTTGGGTTTAATAAAAGTTATTATTATGCTTTATTTGAGGGTTTTTGTAAAGCTTATAATATAAAACCAAATACAATATTTATGGAATTAACAAGTGAAGTTCAAAATGCACTTTTATATGGTAGCACAAAAGATATTGAAGTAATATGGAAAAATTCTACAATAAAACAAATATGGCGTGGAGTTATGCAAATAGCACTTGATGTGTTGAAAGAAGACGCATCAGATTATATGATAGAAAAAACATGTAAGTATTGTAATGGTGATAGACTAAATCCGCAATCATTAAGTGTAAAAGTAGCTAATATAGGCATATCAGAAGTTATAAATATGTCAATAGAACAATGTTATAAATTTTTTGATGATAAACAAAATTTTGACTACTTAAATTTACAACAAAAAAAAATTTCAGATTCTATATTAAAAGAAATTAGAGAGAGATTGTTTTTTCTTTATGATGTTGGGCTTGGTTATTTAACACTACATAGAGATGCAAGAAGTATTAGCGGTGGAGAGAGTCAAAGAATAAGAATTGCAAGTCAAATAGGTAGTGGGCTTACAGGAGTTATGTATGTGCTTGATGAGCCAAGCATAGGATTGCATGAAAGAGATACGCTAAAACTTATAAAAACACTAAAATCTTTGCAAGAAAAAGGAAATAGTGTAATAGTAGTAGAACATGACAAAGAAACAATTATGTGTGCAGATTTCATAGTTGATATAGGACCTGGTGCAGGAATATATGGAGGTGAAGTGGTATTTAGCGGTAAAGTAAAAGAATTATTAAAGAGTAAAACTTTATCCGCACAATATCTAAATGGTGCAAAAAAAATTTTATATAAATTCAATAGAAAACAAAATAAATGGCTTAAAATGAGTAATGTTACAATTCATAACCTAAAAAATGTTAGTGTAAAGATTCCATTATCAAATTTTGTGTGCGTTACAGGAGTTAGTGGAAGTGGCAAAAGCTCTCTTATATTGCAAACACTTTTACCAGTTGCACAAGAATTATTGAATCATAAAAAAAAGATTCAATCTAATAATGGGGTAAAAATAGAAGGTTTAGAGAATCTTGATAAAGTAATATATCTTGATCAAAGTCCTATTGGTAGAACTCCAAGAAGTAATCCTAGCACATATACAGGATTAATGGATGATATAAGAAGTATTTTTGCTGATACAAAAGAATCTAAAATAAGAGGTTATAATGTAGGTAGATTTAGTTTTAATGTGCGTGGAGGGAGGTGTGAAAAATGTCAAGGTGAAGGTGAAATAAAGATTGAAATGCACTTTTTACCAGATGTAATGGTGCAATGTGATTCTTGTAAGGGGGCAAAATATAATCCACAAACATTAGAGATTGTATATAAGAATAAAAATATTTCTTATGTGCTTAATATGAGTGTTGATGAAGCAATTGAGTTTTTTAGTAAAATTCCAAAAATTTTTAATCGACTAAAAACATTGCAAGCAGTAGGGCTTGGATATATAACTTTAGGGCAAAGCTCATTAACTTTAAGTGGTGGTGAAGCTCAAAGGATAAAGCTTAGTAAAGAGCTTAGCAGAAAAGATACAGGTAAAACATTATATATACTTGATGAACCTACAACAGGACTTCATTTTGCAGATGTGGATAAATTAACAGGGGTATTTCATCATTTAGTAGAACTTGGAAATTCTGTAGTTGTAATTGAACATAATTTAGATGTTATTAAGAATGCGGATTATATAATAGATGTAGGACCTGAGGGTGGAAGTGGTGGAGGTAAAATTATAGATTGTGGAAATGTAGATAGCATTATAAAAAATAAAGAAAAAAGCGGGAGCTATACTGCACAATTTCTTGCTAAAGAATTAGAATCTATTTAGATTGCAAATAAGTATTGTATTAATTTGCATAAAAATCATACAATTTAAGATAAATAATAAATTCAAAATATAATAATTGCATGTAATAATTTAAACCTTAGTAATTATTATTTTATAGTAAAAATATACAATATTTACTTAACACATATAAATTTCAATCTTTATCTTTATCTTTTGTTTGTGGTGGATTCCATAATCTATATTTTGCTTGTGTGCTATTAAAAGCTCTTTGTGCTATTCCTTCTGCTTGATATTCAATGTTAAATCCTGCTTTTATATCTACTTGACCATTTTTATCTGGTTTTAATCCATATATGCTGTTTGTGCCAATTTGCATTGCATTTACATTTGTTATTGTTGTTCCCGGTGGAATTGTTAATGGTTGTTGTTTGCTACTAACAAGATTTCCATTTATATATAAATCTGTGCGAAAAATAGTTAAAGGTTCATTGGTTAGATTTCTAATGTTAAATATAACTATACCATTAGCTATTTTAAAAGCACTTGCACTAACAGCTATATTATAATCTTCTATTACTATTGGTGATATTGTAATTTCAGTTAATGTAATTTGTGCAGGTGTATTACCATTATAGTTTTTAATATTCATATCACCATTATTACGAGTTAAAATATCAATAATTTGTTTATCGCTATTTAAAGCTGCATAATGTAATGGAGTATTTCCATATTCTTCATCAACGACATTTATTTTTGCACCAGCAGTAACTAATAGTTGAGTAATATAGGGATTTTTATTTTTTGCAGCTTGATGAAGTGGTGTTTCACCATTTGTTATTGCATTTACATCAGCCCCCGCCATAATTAAAAGATATGTAATTTCAAGTCTATTATTTTTTACAGCTTCATATATTGGTGTTCTACCCTGCAATCTTGAATTAACATCTGCTTTTAATTCAAAACCACTTTGCACATCGCTTAATACATGGCTATATAACAAATAATCATATTGATTTGCTTTCAATATGATAAAACAGCTAAATAATAAAACAATATAATATCTATTCATATATTTTCCTTTCTATATTCGCAAATGTTTTTTTGATAATGATAAAATTTTATCAAATATAGAATCAAAATCTATACCATATATTCTAGAATCACCTATCGTAGTAATAAAATTTGTATCACCTTCAAATCTAGGCACAAAATGTATATGTAAGTGATTTGGTATGCCAGCACCAGCTGCTTGTTTTATATTTATTCCCATATTTATACCATTTGCACCATATTCTTCAAGCATACATATTGCAAGTTGGGAAAGTTTATTTATATGTAACCATTCATCTTTAGATAAAAGAGTTGGAGTATCTATATGTCTATGTGGTATAATCATAAAATGTCCGGGTGTATATGGATATTTATTCATAACACCAAAACATATAGAATCCCTATAAAAAACATGATTTTTTATATCGTAATCTTTTGTATTTGATATAAGACAAAAAGTGCATTCATTACTAGAAGTTGTTGAAAAATATTCACTTCTCCATGGAGCATAAATATTTGTATATGCCATTATAAACTCCTTTAGCATTTACATATTTTAATTATATAAAATTATATCATAACTTAAAAGTGTATTGTATGCTAAATTTATAATAGTTTGTATTAAAGAATAAGTAAAACTTTTTATCTATAATTTATTATAGGTAGCATATTATTATCTCATTGTATATGTTTTAAAGTAGTTATTCCATTATTAAATTATAAAAAGCAAATAGCATTATATGGTGTCCTTTTGATAGAGAATATAATGAGTTTGTAAAGATTTTCAAAAATCAGGGTATAAAGTTATATAGTTAATATAGTAGATAATACAGATTTTTTCAAATATGAGTCGCAAGTAAATTATAATTATATTATCTCAAATCCCTCATTTACAAAGAAAAGGCAAGTATTATAGAGATTAAAAGATTTAATGAGTATTATACAATGTTTTAATCTATAAATCTAAATGATAATTATAATGATATGCTAGATTCTAGTTTAGAGCTATTGATTTTTGATAAAAGAATATAATTTAAAAGAAAATGCAAAAATACTTAGCAAAATAAGCTTTAAATGCGTATATTTTTGTAAGAATTTTTTAAATACTTCTATTGCTTTGAAACATTAAAAAGAAATAAAGATGATGAAATACCACAATAATGCTATAAGAAAGATTTTTTGCTTAATACACAATTAAGCCTTTTTTAAAAAGCAGAGTGTTAGAATTAATATTGTATTAAGAGGATTTTATGCGATATATAATGATTATTGCGATTTTTTGTATAGGTAGTTTGTTTGCTAATGATATAGAAGAAATATCAAAGCAATGTAATGCAAAAGAGGGGATGGCGTGTAGTTATCTTGGGTTTTTATATAATGAAGGTAAAGGTGTAAAACAAGATTATTTTAAGGCAAAAGAACTATATGAAAAAGCATGTAATTTAAATAATGGTAGAGGTTGCTATAATCTTAGTAGTTTATATTATGGAGGTAAAGGCGTAAAGCAAGATTATTTTAAGGCAAAAGAGTTAGCTAGTAAAGCATGTGATTTAGGAGAGCAAGATGGTTGTGAAACATATAGAAAATTTAATGAAAGAGGTTATTAATTAAATACATTTAAACATTCCATTAAACTACATTTTACAAATGATAAATTTGTAAAATTACCCCCTATATTTCATTTAAAAAACACATAAAAATTAAGTATTTATGTAAAAGGTTAATTGATAATATAAATGCTAAATATAATGATTTTCTTAAAGAAGCAAGAGATATATTATTGCAAAGAGAGCAAGTATATGGAACTTACAAACAACATGTAGAGTTGTTTGCTAAAATGCAATGGGTTCTTTTATGCAATGCTTATCATGAAACATAAAATCTCTAAAATGCACACATAATGTAGGTGGTTCTTCCTTCATTTTTTCATCAATCAATATAACGCTATATTCAGGATTTCTAAATTCCATCCAAACATTATCTTTGTCATTAAAATCTAATTTTACTTGATGGTTTATACCTTTGAGTGATGAAAATGATATATTGCCCCATTTACCTGCCAATGTGCTATGATAATGCCCAAAGAATAAATGCCTAATATTTGTATGAGTTTGCAAAATTTCATAAAGCTTTATAGAATCCTCTAGTCTTAATCTCATGCTATCCATAGATACAATGCCCGTATTAAATGGTGCATGATGCAAACAAACATATATCTCTTTATCATGATAAATCTGTAACTGATTAATAAGCCATTCTTGCCGTTTTTTACAAAAGAATCCCCCATGCGTTTTTACTTCACCTTCTGCTTGCAATGTATCTAACATTAAAAATATTGCATTATCGCATTTAATAGCATATTGCACAAATCCATTACTATCAGATTCTAAATGTGGTAATATCTTAAGTGCATTTTTTCTTTCATCATGATTTCCAAGTAAAACATAATAAGGCATACAAAGCTTATCTAAATCACTTTTAAGATATTCATAAGATTCAATAGTGCCCTTATTTGTTACATCTCCTGTAAGAATACAAAACTTTGCATCTTTATGTTCCCTATTAATACTTTGTATTGCTAATTGCATAAAAAATGCTGGTTCTCTCCCATAGATTAATTCGCCCTTATATCCATAATGCGTATCAGTTATTTGAATGATTTTCATAAAAATCCTTTATTGCTTTTAATAACTCTGTATGGTTTTTTACAAGTATATTTGCATCTTGTAGCATTTCTTTTTCCTGCCAACCCCATAATACACCTATACCATATACATGAGCAGTTTTTGCTGCTTGCATATCACTTATGCTATCACCAATCATAATGCTATTGCTTTTTTTATATTGATTAAGTTTTGTGCTTTTTGGAATATCGCTTCCACAATACAGATTCTTAAAATACTGCAAGATACCAAATCTTGACAAAGAATTGCTTACAATATCCTCACTACTAGCACTCATTACACATAAATCATATTTTACATATAGTTGTTCAAGCATTTCTTGAGTATTAGCAAAAAGCTTTAAGCATGAAATATGTTTTAAAAAATACGCATCAGCAATTCTTTCAAATACCAAAGAATCTAATCCAAGTTGTTTGCCTATTTCTTTATGTGCCAATGGATTTAACTTAGCATAAGGCTTAACTGGAAAATCCCCTTTAAAATTCATAGTTATTGCAGCATACTTACAAGCTTCCTCCCAAAGCCCTAAACTATCAACTAACACCCCATCATAATCAAAAAATAACATAAAATATCCTTCATTTATGGCAATAATTTATTGATTTCATCATTAGCTTTTTTTGCAACCGCCTTATAATCAATACTTTCTCCCATAAGCAGTTTCTCTGCATTAATCCACAAAGTATTTGTAGCTTTTAAGGCATTGTTACCCGGGAATGATGGCCATACATCAATAAGATTCATTTGAGATGGTGCTATTGTATAATTTGGATTCTTAGTAAAAAAATCTTTTAAATCTTGATTTGCTTTGATATTGCTTGTCATATATCCTGTATATTGTGGTATATATTTACTTGCATTACCTGTTACAAATTTTATATACTTCATTGCTGCTTCTTTATTTTTATCTGAAGTTAGCATAACAACAGAGCCACCAACAGGAAGTTTGCCATTATCTTTTACTCCCGGAAATACTCCTAATTGCAAAGGAAAATTAATGCTTTTGTTAGTCATCGTGAGTGCAGCTGAAGTTTGTATTAAGATTCCTAAATTACCTGCATAAAAAGATGTAATAGCTTCTGTTCGCTTAATGCTTGGCATTTTAGCCTTAGTGTGAAATTCACTAAGTATCTTAAAAGTTTCCTGCCATGCTGCTTGGCTAAAATCAACCTTATTATCATATAAAAGTTTTCCGCCATTTTCTAATGCAAGTGCTAATATAAGCCAAGTATCTGTTTCTGCAAAATATACACCACTTTTTCCTTGTAATGTATTAATTTTTTTAGCTAATTCAAATACCTCTTCCCAAGTTTTTGGTAAATCTTTATTCCATTGTGCTTTTTTAACTAAATCCATATTGTAATATACTACAGGTAATGAGTTCGCAAATGGGATTCCATATATATTTTTATTAATAGTCGTTAGATTAAAAGTATTAGCACTAAATTCCATTTTATATACATCTGTAATATAATCATTTATGGGTTGTGCAATATTTTTACTCACTAATATAGGCAAATAACTATAGCTATTAAAACTTACATCAGGTAGTTTATTAATAACTTTTTGACGAAGCAATCTAGCACTTTGTTCTTCATAATTTTGTGCTGGAGCTACAAACTTTATGGTAATATCACTATTTTCTTTTTCAAACTCTTCTTTAAGTTTTTTATGCAAATCATTAAACCATGTATAAGCATACGAAACAACAATTTCAGTTTTTGCTAAAAGTGGGTTTGACACAACAAAAAACAACATAATAAACATTAAAACAAACTTTTTCATCAATGATCCTTTAAAATTATTTTATACCTGTGCTAGTAATGCCTTGTATAAATCTCTTTTGTAACATTAAAAACAAAACAATAAGAGGTAATACAACAACACTAGCAGCTGCATTTAATGCACCATAATTTGAACCTGCCTCATCATTTTTAAATGTAGCAACTCCAAGCGTTGGGGTAAAAAAATCTGGTGTGCTAATAACAATAAGTGGCCAAAAATAGTCATTCCAATGTGCAACAATAGAAAAGATTCCAAATGAGAGAAGTGCTGGTGTGCTTAATGGGAGTATTATCTGCCATACAATTCTAAATTCACTTAAGCCATCTATTTTAGCTGCATATATCAAATCATTTGGGATTGTATTTATAAATTGCCTTATTAAAAATATTCCAAATACAGATATACTAAAAGGCAAAATAAGGCTTGTATAAGAATCCAATAAATCAAAAAAATACATAAGCAAATATAAAGGCACACATATAACCTGTGTTGGTATAAGTAATGCACACACAATAACTGCCATAAGCAATTTTCTACCCATAAATTTATGTTTTGATAGAGCATAAGCACATGGATATGCTACAATTATTTGAATAAATAATATTGCAAAACTCACAAAAAAACCATTCAAAAGATAATGTAATAATGGCGTTTGTTGAAAAGCCTTTGTATAATTTTCTATCATTGCAAATTCTTTAGGAAAAAATATAATAGAGCTTGAAAAAATTTCACTCTCTGGTTTAAAACTTGTAAGAATCATCCATATAAATGGAAATATAAATAATATCCCAATTGATAGTAAAAGGATATGGCGTATAAAAGAAAAAAACATATTATATACCCTTATCAAAAAATCTAATTTTTATTAATGTAAGTATTAAAATAAAAAACAAAAATACAACAGATATGCTTGCTGCATAACCCGTCCTAAAAAACATGAATGCTTCTTGATAAATACTAAATAATAATACTTCACTTGCATGATTTGGACCACCAAGTGTTAAAACATATACTGTATCAAACACTTGAAATGCTTTAATTGAAGTAATAATTAAAACAAACAAAAATACAGGTGCTAGAAGTGGTAGTGTTATTACTCTAGCCATACTAAATCCGCTGATACCATCAAGTTTTGCTGCTTCATACAGATATTTTGGTATTGTCATAATCCCTGCGATAAAAAGCACCATGTTATAACCAAGTTGTTGCCAAATCCCAATTACTGCTAAGCAATAAAGCACTACATCTTTATTACTTAGCCAGTTAGTCCCATTAATACCAAAAAGATTCAATAATTTATTTAATATTCCAATATCAGGATGTAAAATATATTCCCATACAATACTCATTGCAATTAGTGTTGCCATAACAGGTAGAAAAAATATTGTTCTATAGAATCCTTTTGCTTGATTTCTTGATTCTATCAATAATGCAATAAGCAATCCACCAATTACAGATATGGGCAACACAATCAAAACATATATGATTGTATTTTTCAATGAAGTAAAAAAGACTTCATCATGAAAAAGCTCTTTATAATTTAATAAGCCTATAAAATTTATATTTTCATTTCCCAATTGCCAATCACTAAAACTCAAAATGACTACACTAATAATAGGTAAAATAAGAAAAACAAGCATTAAAAATACTGCGGGAGAAACAAGAAAAAATGATGCAATAGGATTTCTCATAATACAAGCCCATCTATATTATTTACAATTCTTTTTCCATCATTATCAAAGAATAATGCTTTTTTTACATCAAATCCTATATTTATTACATCATTTATTTTCATTTTCTTTCCTTCTTGCGGTGTAACAGAAAATGTAAAACTTGCGTTATTATGCAATGAGTTTGTATAAATAAGATATTCATTTCCCATATTTTCTATATTTTCTATATTTACTTGGATTGGGCTTTTATCATCTCTATAAATATGTTCTAGACGAATTGCAAGTGTTATTGTTCCTTTATCATCTAAGCATATTTTGTTATTTTTTATGCTCACCTTTGTTGTATTTATAGTTGGCGTTCCTATAAATTGTGCTACTTTTAAATGGCTAGGATTATTATACATATTATCTGGTGTATCAACTTGTAATAAATGCCCATCAACTAAAAATGCAATACGATCACTCATAGTCATTGCTTCACTTTGATCGTGAGTTACATAAATAAAGGTTTTTTTTAATTCTCTATGTATAGAGCTAATTTCTCCTCTTGTATGGATTCTAAGCTTTGCATCAAGATTTGATAATGGCTCATCCATTAAAAATATTTCTGGTTCTCTTACAATAGCCCTACCAAGTGCTACTCTTTGGCATTGACCACCTGAAAGCTCCTTTGGCTTTTTATGCAATAAATGCTCAATTTTTAACTTTTTAGCGACTTGAGTTACTTTGCTTTGGATTGCATTAAACTCCTCTTTTGCCTTTTTGCTAAATACTTTTGCAAATGGTAATTTACAAATGAACTTGCTTCTAGCAACAAGTGGTGTTGCTAGATTCTGTCTTACATTAAAATGCGGGTAAAGTGCATAACTTTGAAAAACCATTGCAAAATTTCTATCTCTAGGGCTTTGTTTAGATATATCTTTATCATTTTTTAATATTTCACCACTTGTTTTATCCTCTAAACCTGCAATGATACGCAATAAAGTGCTTTTGCCACTACCACTTTCACCAACAAGAGTTAAAAATTCACCTTCTTTTATATGTAAATTAATATTATGTAGGATTGTATTTGCACCAAAACTTTTTGTAAGATTGGTTATCTTTAGCATATATAACTCCAATAAATTAATATTGGAATTTTATTTCTTTTGTGTAAGGATATTTTGCTAATATTGTAAAATTTAAGTTAAATTGTTAAAATATGTTAAAATTAAAATATTTTTTAATTTAGGAGTAATTATGAGACATATATTTAGTGTTATTTTTATATTTAATTCTTTTGTTTTTGCACAAACCTTAAAGCCATATAAAAGTCATAATGAAATGATAAATGATTTGAACAAGAACATAAAGATTGCTAATTTAATTAGTAAAACAAGTAAGTTAGATAAAAAATATTATGTTTTATTTGGAAGTGCTTTTACGCTACAAGGTATTATATGTAAAAGGGCGGAAATTACACCTTTAGTAATAGTTGAAAAAGTATTTTCAACTATAAAAAAACAATCAAATGCACAAATAGATTATATAATATTTACAGAAAATTGTAGAAATATATATGGATTATATAAATAATATTATTAGGAGATTAAATTTATGTTTAGTGGTCTTGTAAGAGAGTTTGCATATATAAAGTCATATACAAATCAAATTCTATGTTTAGAATCTAACCTAAATCCAAATTTAGGTGATAGCATTTGTGTTAATGGTGCATGTTTAAGTGCTATTGAAAGTGCAAAAAAATATTTTTGTGTTGAACTTAGTGATACAACAGCACAAAGCATTGCAATAGAGAATTTAAAGGGCTTTGTTCATATTGAACCTGCATTAAAAATGAAAGATGGTTTGCATGGGCATATAGTTCAAGGACATATTGATTGTATTGGAAGAATTATTGATATAAAGTCATATGGAAATCAATATATTTTTTGTATAGAAGTAGATGAAAAAACTATTGACTTTATGATTCCAAAAGGAAGTGTTTGTGTTGATGGTATAAGTTTAACAATAAATAATGTTAATAGTAATAGTTTTGAATTGATAATAATACCCCATACAATGCAAAATACATTGTTTAATAGTTATAAGATTGGAAGAAGAGTTAATATAGAAACAGATATTATTGTGCGCAGTATTTCTATTATGTTAAACAAGTATCTTAATTCACATGA
Source organism: Helicobacter sp. (assembly GCA_029257755.1). GTDB lineage: Bacteria > Campylobacterota > Campylobacteria > Campylobacterales > Helicobacteraceae > Helicobacter_A. Next base: position 545 of record JARIAP010000017.1, on the reverse strand, counting down.
TATTGTTAATATAAAGCAAAAATATTTAACACAAGAGATTTGTGATTCTATTACACTTGGATATTAAAATGGTGCTACTAAATGAAGCATAATAAAAATTCTATAAAAACAAACAAATATGATTCAATATGGCATATACGCTGGCAAATATTTTATGCAGATAAAAAGGCTAGATTTGCTTTTTTTATGTTTATTTGTGTTTTTATTATTAGCATCTTAGCCCCATTTTTAGCTAACGATAAACCATTGATTATATATAAAAATAATACTTTTTATTTTCCTATTTTATTTGATTATCAAGAAATAACATTTGGAGGTGATTTTGAGACAACTCCAGATTATAAAGATCCATTTGTAAAAAATCTATTTATTAATGATTTTATAATATATCCATTTATAGAATATTCACAAAATAGTATTGATTGGGAGTTAAAAGATATACCGCCAACACCACCAAGCGGTAAGCATCTTTTAGGCACAGATGATCAAGGTAGAGATGTTGCTGCTAGATTAATTTATGGACTTAGAACTTCATTGCTATTTGG
>JARIAP010000182.1 GCA_029257755.1 Helicobacter sp. | reverse complement strand
CTTATCTATCATTGTAATGAAACAATGTTTGCATGTGGTTAATGATTAATAGGTTAAAAATTTATGATAATACTTGTTACAAACCAATATAACTTTCAAACTAATTTTATAGATTTTATTTTGATTTTTTATAACAAATAGTTTTGACTTAAGTAAAAACTTACAAAAACACAATCAGTTATTTATACTCAAACATTGAATGCGTATAAGAAAAATCAAGTATAATAACATTAATAATATTGGATTATTGTCGATTCCATTATAAAAGGAGTTATTACATGAAAGAGCAAAAAGTATCTTTTCCGCAGAATCAAAAAACAAACAACAAAACACAAACTATAAGAGTATCAATATCTGGTATGAGTTGCATGTCTTGTTCAAATGCAATAGAAAAAGCATTAAAAAACAAAGATTTTATACTAAAGGCAGAAGTATTTTTACTTACACATACAGCTAGAATAGAATTTGATTCCACAAAAGCAAATAAAGAAGATATTATATCAATAATAGAATCTGTTGGCTATAAAGCAGAATTACAAACACAAACAAATATGTTTGTAAAAAACACACAAACACAAAATGCAGTATTTACCCCAAAAAATACACTTAATATGCAAAATAACTTGTTTGTAAAAACAAATAATACTTCAAATAACAACACAGAATCTAACATAAAGCAAGATTGCGATAATATTGAACATACAAACAAAAGCACTAAACTATTATCAAATATAAAAACAATTCTATACTATATAGAAAATATTATACTAAACACAAAAAGACGACTAATTATTAGTGTATTTTTAACCATTATTATACTTTATATTAGCATGGGGCCTATGCTTTTACCATTACCTAGTTTTTTATATGATTTAAAAATTAATGCTTTTTTGCAATTATTTTTAACCCTATGTGTTATGCACTTTGGTAGATCATTTTATATACGCGGCATAAAAGCAATAATAAACTTATATCCAAACATGGATTCTCTTGTTGCATTAGGTAGTCTTACTGGATTTTTTTATAGTTTTTTTGTTTTGTTAAATGTTTTATTTTATGGAAATATAGAATCTTTACATAATATTTATTTTGAAAGTGTTTGTGTAATTTTGTGTTTTATTATGATTGGTAAATTTATAGAAGAAAATGCAAAAAATAAAGCTATGGAAAATGCAACATTATTGTTAAAAACAAAAGTAGAAACAGCACACAAGTTACAAACAACTAAATCATCAAATACACAAGAAATATCCGTAGATTCTATAAAAGTAGGTGATTATTTGCGAATACAAGCCAATAGTTATATACCAGTAGATGGAATCTTAATTTCACAAAAAGCAAATATTGATGAAAGTATGCTTAGTGGTGAAAATTTACCTATTACAAAAGACATAAACCAAAATTTATATGCAGGAACATTAAATTTAGAAACATCTTTTATCATGCAAGCAACAAGCACAACAAAAAATTCTACATTATCGAAAATGCAAGAACTAATACAAAACTCCTATGAAAGCAAAGCAAAAATAGCACAATTAGCAGACAAAATATCAGGCATTTTTGTTCCAATTGTTTTATGTCTTGCTAGTTTAAGTTTTATTTTTTGGTTTTTTAAATCAGATATTCAAACAGCACTTATATTTTTTGCTAACACACTTTTAATCTCATGTCCATGTGCATTGGGATTAGCTACACCTATGGCTATATTATGTGCAAATGCTAGGGCAAATAAAATGGGTATATTTTTTAAGAATGCACAAAGCATAGAGCAATTGCCAACATGTGATTATATTGTATTTGATAAAACAGGGACACTTACAAAAAGAGATTTTATTTTGTATTCTATAAATATATATAATGATAGTTTTACACAACAAGATATATTGCAAATTGTAGCTTCTATGGAATCTACAAGTAATCATGTAATAGCAAAGTCAATTTGCAAACATGCAAATAATTTAGTTTTTTTACACATACATGAAAGCAAACATATAGATAATTTAGGTATAAAAGCAACATTAGAATTTATATCTAAAAAAGAAAACTTTATAATTGGTAACAAGAAGCTTATGGAATCTATTGCAATAAACAATAAAGATTTATTGCAAGAAGATGATGGCATAAATATATACTTAGCCAAACTAGATTCTAGTGCAAATGAATACACATTAATTTCAAAAATACTACTTAAAGAAGAATTAAAAGATGATTCTAAAAATCTCTTTGCTAAATTAAAAGAAAACAATATAGTATGTGAGATACTAAGTGGCGATAGCGAAAGAAATGTTTCTTTAGTTGCTAAAGAGTTGAATGTAAAATATCATGCACAATGCACACCGCAAGATAAACTACAATATATAAAAGATTTGCAAAATATGGGGCATAAAGTTATTATGGTAGGAGATGGAATGAATGATTCCATAGCAATAGCACAATCAAATGTATCTATAGTAATGTCAAGTGGAAGTTCAATAAGTATTGAATATGGAGATATTATTTATTTTTCAAATAATTTAGGTAATTTATGGGATTGTATTTTTCTTAGTAAAGCAACTTTATCAAATATACGCCAAAATTTATTTTTTGCTTTTCTTTATAATGTTATATGTATTCCTATTGCTATGGGCGCCTTAAATGGATTTGGTATAATGTTAAATCCTATGTTTGCATCACTTGCTATGAGTCTTAGTTCAATTAGTGTTGTCTTAAATGCAATGAGGTTAAGAAGTATAAGATTATTTTAACTAATTCTTTTTAATAATATATTAAGTTATAAATACAAGAATCTCATTATTTTGTTTATAAACAATTTACACCAAAAATATTAAATTTATTTGTGGAGTTTTTTAATATTATCTATAAATATTTATAATATAAATACAATTTTATATATTTATTAATATTTTTTAGATAAAATGCAAAATTTTAGTTCATTTGCGTGGATTAAAAAGCCTTAACACAAATAAGGAGTTTTATATGAAGGTTAGACCATCGGTCAAAAAAATGTGCGATAAATGCAAAGTCATTAAACGCAAGGGTGTGATTCGCGTAATTTGTACGAATCCAAAACATAAACAAAGACAAGGATAAATAATGGCTAGAATTGCTGGTGTAGATTTGCCAAAAAAGAAGAGAGTAGAATATGCTCTTACTTATATTTATGGTATAGGGCTTAAAAGCTCAAGGGATATTTTAAATGCTGTAAATATTTCTTTTGACAAGCGAGTTCATGATCTCAGCGAAGATGAAATTTCAAAAATCTCAAAAAAGATTCAAGAAAATTACATGGTTGAGGGTGATTTACGCAAGAAAGTTACAATGGATATTAAAGCATTGATGGATTTAGGTAGCTATCGTGGTTTGAGACATAGAAAAGGCTTACCAGTGCGAGGACAAACAACAAAAAATAATGCCCGCACAAGAAAAGGTAAGAAAAAAACCGTTGGTAGTAAATAAGGAGTAGCATATGGCAAAAAAACAAGCTAATTTAAAGAAAAAAGCGGTAAAGAAAAATATTGCTAGGGGCATTGTGTGTATTGCTGCTTCATTTAATAATACAAATGTAACTATTACAGATGAAATGGGCAATGTTTTATGTTGGGCTACTGCAGGTGGTCTTGGATTTAAGGGAAGTAAAAAATCCACTCCTTATGCCGCACAACAAGCAGTAGAATCTGCTATGGCAAAAGCAAAAGAACATGGCATAAAGGAAGTTGGCATTAAAGTTCAAGGTCCAGGAAGCGGTAGAGAAACCGCTATAAAAAGTGTAGGTGCTATTGAAGGTATAAAAGTATTATGGATTAAGGATGTAACTCCATTACCACATAATGGCTGTCGTCCTCCTAAAAGAAGAAGAGTATAAGGGAGAATTGTATGGCAAGATATAGAGGACCTGTAGAAAAAATTGAAAGGCGTTTAGGTGCATCACTTGCTCTTAAGGGTGAGCGTAGATTAGCAGGCAAAAGTGCTAGAGAAAAAAGAGATTATGGTCCAGGGCAACATGGAAAGAGAAGAGGAAAAATATCAGATTATGGTTTGCAATTGCGTGAAAAACAAAAAGCAAAGTTTATGTATGGTATAAGTGAAAAACAATTTCGTTCTATTTTTAAAGAAGCAAATAGGCAAGAAGGAAATACAGGGGAAAACCTAGTTAGACTTCTTGAAATGAGGCTTGATAATGTTGTTTATAGAATGGGATTTGCTACTACTAGAAGATTTGCAAGGCAACTAGTTGTGCATGGGCATATTTTAGTAGATGGAAAAAGGGTTAATATTCCTTCTTTTATGATTAAACAAGGACAAAAAGTTGAGGTAAGAGAAAAAAGTAAAAATAATGTTCAAATTATTCGCTCTCTTGATTTGACTGCACAAACAGGTATTGTGCCTTGGGTTGATATTGATAAAGATAAGAAGTTTGGAATTTTTACAAGAAAGCCAGAAAGAAGTGAGGTTGAGATTCCAATAGAGGAGCGTTTAATCGTAGAGCTCTATTCAAAATAATATGTGAGGTGGTTATTATGAAAAGTATAAAGATAAGACCATATATTCCAGAAAAATTGGAAATAGAAGAAATTACACCAAATCATATTAAATTGCATGCTTATCCATTTGAACCCGGCTGTGCAATTACTATAGCCCATCCAATGAGGCGGCTATTATTGTCTAGCTCGGTTGGTTATGCTCCTATAGCAATAAAAATTGATGGTGTTAAGCATGAGTTTGATACGGTTAGAGGTGTTGCTGAAGATGTAGCTCCTTTTATTGTAAATATTAAGAATTTAAAATTTAAGATAAAAGAAGAGTTTTTGCAACAAGAAAAATTTGAGTTAAATTATGAATTTAATGGTCCTATGGAACTTAAAGGGGAACATCTTAATAACGATATTATCATTATCATAGATTCTGACTCTCATTTAGCAAATATTAACAATGAAGCTAAATTAAAATTTTCATTGATAATACAAAAAGGTTTAGGTTATGTTCCAAGCGAGGCTATTAGACAAGATGTAGGCGATGGTTATATACCATTAGATGTTTTTTTTACACCTGTTAAAAAAGCAGTATATGATATTGAAAATGTTTTGCACGAGAGTAATCCAAACTTTGAAAAAATTATTTTTGAAGTTGAAACAAATGGTCAAGTTGATCCTATGGATGCATTTAAAGATGCAGTTGGTATTATGCACTCTCAAATGAGTGTATTTGGTGCAGAGCTTAACGATATTCCAACTAGTAATGGTCGTTTAAATGATGATAGTCCGGAATTAAAGATTTTGTTATCAAGTGTAGAGATATTAAATCTTGAGCATCGTCCAAGCAATTGTTTGCAAAAATCAAACATAAAATACATTGGTGAGTTGGTATTAATGAATGAAAGTGATTTGAAAAATATTAAAAATTTAGGTAAAAGATCATTTGATGAAATTGCTACAAAATTACTTGAAGTTGGTTATACAATTGGGGCTGACTTACCACATGAGTTGGCTACCACTTTGAATAAACGGTTAGCAAAACTAAAAGGATAAAATTTTAAAGGAAAAAATATGAGACATAAACATGGTTATAGAAAATTAGGGAGAACCTCTTCGCACAGAAAGGCGTTGCTTAAAAACTTGAGTATTGCATTAATTGAACATGGTAAAATTGAAACCGGTATTTTCAAAGCAAAAGAATTACAAAGCTATATAGAAAAGCTTGTAAGTATATCAAGAAATGCAGATTTTAATACACATAGACTAGTGTTTGCAGAGCTGCAACACAAAAAAGCAACAAAAAAGCTTATTGAAGAGATTGCCCCAAAATTTACTTCTCGTAATGGTGGTTACACAAGAATTCAAAGAAGTAGAATTAGACGAGGCGATGCCTCTACTATGGCTATCATTGAATTTGTTGAATAAATAATTTATTTTAAATGTTAATGGTTTTTATGCTATTGATTATAGGTAAAGACTATTAGCTTATTTGTTTCTTATTTAATATTATTTTAACTCTAACTTATTATTGTATATTTGTTTTTAAAGTATAAAAAACTGCTATAATTTCAATCTTTTATATAAACAAAATAAGGCTATATGATGCAGAATTTAATAACTAATGATAAAGAAGAAGAAACTATTGTTAATCGCAAATGTATTTATAATCCAAATTCAAATGAAAATGTTAATGATAGAAAAATTTTTGGTGGCAATCCTACTGCTATGTTTGAATTGAACAAAATTAAATATAATTGGGCATATAATTTATGGAAAACTATGTTATCAAACACTTGGTTTCCAGAAGAAGTTAATATGAATCAAGATAAAAGAGATTATTTGGCATTAACTATGCAAGAAAAGCAAGGTTATGATAGGGCATTGGCACAACTTATTTTTATGGATTCCTTACAAACTAATAATTTGATAGATAATATTAACCCATATATTACATGTCCAGAAATTAATTTGCTTTTGGTAAGACAAGCATATGAGGAATCTTTGCATGCACAAAGTTACGCAGTTATGGTTGATTCTATATCTGCAAATACAGAAGAAATATATGATATGTGGCGTAATGATATGGAGCTTAGAAATAAGAATGACTATATAGCAGATGTTTATGTAAATTTAGCAAAAAATCCAACAGAAAGTAATTTAATCAAAGCCATGTTTGCTAATCAGATTTTAGAAGGGATATATTTTTATAGTGGTTTTGCATTTTTTTACACTCTTTCTCGTAGCGGTAAAATGCATAATAGTGCAGAAATGATACGCTTTATTCAAAGAGATGAGATTACACATTTAAGTATTTTTCAAAACATGATATGTTCTCTTAAGGTAGAAAGATCAGATCTTTTCACACAAAAACTACAAGAAGAGGTTGAAGAAATGTTTAGACAAGCGGTAGAAATAGAATCAAATTGGGGAAAATATATTACACAAGGGCAAATTTTAGGTTTAACTCCAAAGTTAATTAGAGAATATATAGAATATTTAGCAGATAAAAGATTAAAAGCAGTTGGGTTTCCTATAATATATGGAACTCAAAATCCTATAAAGTGGGTTGATGAACAAGTAAATTTTAACAACCAAAGAACAAATTTTTTTGAAGCTAAGGTTAGAAATTACACTAAAGGGAGCTTAGTATTTGATGATGACTTTTAAGACTTTTTATGCATTGCAATTAAAAACGCAATCTATATGGAAAGATAATTTAGATAAACTAGAATTAAAGATTTTAGAATGTAATGATAATTCTTTTATTTTAGCTAGTGAAGTTTTTTTAACAGGTTTTGCATATCAAAAAATGGCAGAAGCACATGAATTTGGAGTAATAGCAACAAGAAAACTTCAAGAACTTAGTGCAAATAAAACTATTGTTATAACAATGATAGAAAAAGAAGGCAGAGGATATGTAAATAAACTCAAAGTATTTCATAAAGGGCGTATAGCTTATACTCAAAATAAAGCAAAGTTGTTTCCATTGGGTAATGAGCATTTGCATTTTAAAGAGGGTGATACTAAAAAAATAAAAACATTTATGATTGATGGAATCTTATGTGCGGCATTAAATTGTTTTGAAATTAGATTTATTGAATTATGGCAACAAATTAGAGGTGCTAAGGTTATATTTATACCTGCTGCATGGGGTAAAACAAGGAAAGTTCATTTCCAAACTTTAATTAGGGCATTAGCTATAGCAAATCAAAGTTTTGTGATAGCTAGTTCTTGTGCTGGTTCAGAATATGCAAAAGGTAGTAGCATAATAACTCCTTATGGAATTGTATATAAAAACGATTTAAAAGAAATTATACAAGCACAAGTCAATATATTAGATGCAGATAAAATGAGAACTCATATAGATACAGGAATCCCACATACATGAAACTTCATGAAATAAAGAACATGGAAATGTTAAAAGATATACAAAATGATTTTGATAATAGAATAATTTCTGCATTGCGTAAGACAGACAGAGAATTATTTGTGCCATCATTTGTTAGACATTCTGCCTATAAACTTGATAATGCACTACCAATGAGTGATGAACAATGGATTAGTGCCCCTTTAACGGTTGCTAAAATGACTTCATACCTTATGTCTTATGATTTAGGGGATAGAGTTATTAAAAATCCAGATAATGTGTTAGAAATAGGCTTGGGTAGTGGTTATCAAGCTGTTGTATTATCTCATCTTATAAGGAGAGTATTTAGTATAGAAAGAATAGAATCATTATGGCTTGAAGCTAGGAGGCGTATATCAGAACTTAAAATAATGAATGTAAATATAAAACTTGATGATGGTATGAATGGTTGGTCTTCTTTTGCACCTTATGATAGAATCCTACTTTCTGCGTGTGCAGATAATATTCCACACAATTTAATGTTACAACTTCAAATTAAAGGTGTTTTAGTCGCACCAATATATCATAATGGCAAACAAGTAATAGCAAGATTTATAAAAAATGATATAAATTCTATATCAAGTCAAATTTTAGAAACTTGCGAATTTGTCCCTATAAAACAAGGTATTATGCGTATGAACTAATATTTTCATAATAGTTTATTAAAATAAATATTAGATTCCTTATAAACAAAATTTATATAAATGATTTGTTGGTCCATGTCCATTACCAATATTTAATGAATGCAATATTGCATTAAATACATACTCTTTTGCTTCTTTAACAGAATCCAACTTGTTTTTACCTTTAGCTAAATTTGCAGCTATAGCAGAACTTAGAGTGCAACCCGTTCCGTGTGTATTTTTGGTTTTTATCTTTTTAGATTCTAAAATATTAAATTCTTTGCCATCAAAGAATATATCTGTAGAATCATCTCCGCTTTTATGTCCGCCTTTAATTAATATTGAATTAGCCCCCATTTTATGTAACATTATAGCTGCTTTTTTCATGGATTCTATATTGTTAATATCAAATCCACATAATTCTTCGGCTTCCGGTATATTTGGGGTGAGTATATTTGCTAAAGGCATCATTTTTTCTTTAAAGTATGATCGTATTTCTTGTGGCATCAATGAAAATCCATTTTTAGCAAACATTACAGGATCAACAACTACATTTTTAGCATTGTAGTGAATTAAATTTTTTGATACTAGATTAATAATATCTTTAGAGCCTAACATACCTATTTTTATTGCCTTTGGTGGTATATCTTCAAATATTGCTGTAATTTGGTCTTGTATTATATTTAAAGGAATATCATAGCTAGAGATAACGCGTGTAGTATTTTCTGCTACTACACTAAGTATAACACTCATTCCATAAACACAATGTGCATCAAAAGTTTTAATATCAGCTTGGATACCAGCCCCACCACTACAATCACTACCAGCTATAGTTAGCACAGGTATAGATTCGACGATTTTTGTTTTTGATTCTTCTTTTGATTGCATATTTATCCTTTTTATTGTTTTTTATGGTTCTAATTCTAGCAAAAATATTTTATAACAATAAATTTTAAAGGGTTTTAATTGCAAATAAATCCATAAGCTTAAATTTCTTTAGTTAAAATTCATTCACTACTCACAGAATCAACAAGATAAATAAGGTTTTGCCAAATAATATGTGTTTTATCATTTAAGCCAATTTCGCAAGTGCTAGAGCTTGAAAAGCCATATTGCAATTTTTTGGAATGGTT
>JARIAP010000160.1 GCA_029257755.1 Helicobacter sp. | reverse complement strand
ATTTGCAAAAAGTGTTTGATTATTTGCTTCTCTCTCTTTATTTAATTTAGTAAAATTTTCTTTAGATAATACAACTTCCCCGCGTATTTCTATACTACTTTTAAATGGTATATTTTTTGGGATATTTTTTATTGTTAGGGCATTTGTTGTTACTACTTCTCCTATTTCACCATCTCCCCTTGTTGTAGCACTCTTTAGTTCTCCATTTTTATACAATAAATTCAAACTCATACCATCATATTTTGGCGATATACAAAATTGTAAATTTAAAATATTATTTTTAGAATCTAAATTATCTTTTATATTAAATAAAGTATTGTCTTTTTGTAATCTTGAAATATAATTATCTAGTTTGTTTATCCAATCATTTAAATCATTTTGGTTAAAGACATCTTCTAAACTCCACATTCTTTCAATATGTTCATTTTTGCTAAAATCTTTTAAAATTTTACCACCTACTTTTCTTGTAGGTGAATTTTCTAATATTTTATCTGGGTTATTTTTTTCATAATATTCTATTTTTTTGTATAAAGAGTCATATTCTTCATCACTTGCTATTGGATTATCTAATTCATAATAATGTTTAGCATATTCATTTAATGTATCTATTGCTTTAATATATTCTTCATTTGTGTTAATATTTGTTTCTTTCATATTATTTCCTGTATGTATTATTTATTATGGATATTCTTGTATTACTTCTGTAAATACATTTGTTAATCCAAAATATTGCAATGCTGCCATTACATCTACAAATTGTTGTACATTTGCATCTTTATCCGCTTTTATAACTATATTTGTATCTGTATCAACACTACGCAAGTAACCATAAAGCTCTACTTTATCAACTGCTTGTGTATTTACATATATTTTCCCATCTTTATCTAATGCTATATGTAACCTTTTAGAATCTACGCTATTTTGTGCTCCTTCATCTACTTTTGGTATTTGTATTGGTAATTGAGAAGATACGCTAAAAGATGCTGATACTAGCACAATAACTAATAAAACAAGCATAATATCAATAAATGGGACAAGGTTAAGGGAATCTATTTTTTTCATTGTAAGCCTTTATCATTTGTATCTATATTTTGTGGGTGGGTAATAGTATCATCATTGTTTCTAACTCTTGGTGATTTGTGGATTCTATGTTGTAGGCTTTCATCTGTTTGGTAAGAATATGGCTTTGGTCTTTTATCTTGAGAGATTTGATTTATTGTTAAATCATCTCTATGATCTAGTCGTGGGTTATTTTTTAGCCTTGTAGTAGGATTTGTGAAAATATCCCAATTTGTTAGAATTACTTCTGTTTTTCTTAATAAAAGATTATAAAATACAATGCTAGGTATAGCCACAACAAGCCCTAAAGCCGTAGCTCTAAGTGCCATAGCAAGACCTACCATAATACCTTTTGTATCAAGCATTGTATTTGCCCCAATGCTAGTAAAAGTTAGCATTATGCCAATAACAGTGCCAAGTAGCCCAACATAAGGGGCGTTAGAACCTATGGTAGCAACAAGTGTTAATCTTTTATGCAAATCAAGTTCAAGTTCTCTTTTATCTTCATAATCATCAAGCCTAATTATTGAATAAAACCAAAGTCTTTCTATACCAATGGCAATTACAAGTAGGCTTAAAAATACTAAAAACCCAAAGATTCCATAATCAAAATATACCGCATAATTAGCGATTTTTTCCATTGTATTCTCCTAAGCTAATAAGAATAATTTTTTATATTTGCTCTTGCTTCTCTATCAAGTTCTTTTCTTTTGATTGTTTCTCTTTTATCATATTCTTTTTTACCTTTAGCGAGTGCAATAAGCATTTTTGCATATCCCTTTTTATTAAAATGTATTTGTAATGGCACAATAGAAAGCCCCTTTTGACTTACTTGACCAAAAAGTTTATCAATTTGTTTTCTATGTAATAATAATTTTCTTGGACGCTTTTCATCTGGTTTAAAATAAGGATTTGTAGTGTGGTGATAAGTAAGGTGCATTCCAAACACAAAAGCTTCATTATTTATAATTCTAACAAAGCTATCTTTAAGGTTAGCTCTTCCATTACGCAATGATTTTACTTCACTTCCTGCTAATACAATCCCTGCTTCAATTTGCTCTAATATAAAATAATCATGATATGCTTTTTTATTACGAATAATAATACCCATTGATACTCCTATATAATTGAAAGCAACAAGATAAATTAATTATGTTTATAATAGCAAAAAAACATTAGTTTTTAGAAACTTAATGTTTTGTAATATACTATAAAATATTAGCTTTACTTAATCTCTTTTTTATATACATAAACAAAACAACAATAATTACAATTCCAATAAATACTACTGGAAGTAAATATGGATATTCAAGTAAAACGCGTATAATATCTATGAAAAATCCACTAGCATAAAATCCTAAAAATCCAAGTGAAATTCCCCAAATTATTGCCCCAATAGCATTAATTAAAAAAAATTTTTTTATATTATATCTACTTATACCAACAGCAATTGGGACAAAGGTTCTAATCCCATGTAGATATTTACTAACAATGAATAATATCCAATCATATCTTTTTATCATTATTTGTGTATATGCAATTTTTCTTTTATGTTTAATCATCATTTTTTTAATGTCTTTTTGTTGTATTCTAGCGAATAATGCAAACAAAGAGCTACCGATAATATTTCCACTAATTGCTATTGTTATGCTAAGTGTTAAATCAAGTTTATTTATAGATGATAATACAGCGGCACTTAGAATTGCTATATATCCACCACCCATAGAATAAAGAAATAATATAAAGTAACCAAAGTTTTCTAAATTACTATAATTTTTTAATATTTCTAATACCTCATTATCCATAAAGCCCCTTAATATAAAAATTTATTTTATTATAATATATTTTTTAAGTATATTAGTAATAGTATTTATTTTATATAAACTATAATATTTTATTATAGTTTATATAAAAAGTAACATAGTCTTATAGTATTAATAAGTTAATAAAAGGTTTTAATATGAATACAAATAGATATATAATATAATTTTAAAGGCAACATAAATGAAATACAATAATGAAAATATAACCAATAAATATTATTCTAAAAGTAAATTTGATATGTTTTGCGGATATATTGATATTGATATAGTAGAACATACTACATTAGATATTATTTTAAATGTAAGGATTTATTTACATGCTATGAAAAATATTAGAAACATGAATTTATATATAAATGATTATGAATATAAAGCAAAATCAATTGTAGAATTAAATCAATATTGTATGCAATTTACAATATACAATAAACATAAAAAAGATATAAACAACAATGAAATATCTTATGTAAGGTTATTAAAAAAATATTCATTAGAGCTACAACATAGAACAAAAGAAATTCCAATTTTTATTAAAAGCTTTGGAGATTATAATACTTATAATGATATACAAAAAAAATTTATAGAAAGGACTCTAAATATTCATAATATTTTAAGTGAAGCAATAAAATTAAGAAATAGCAATATATCATTAAACACTAATACATATAAACAGATAAAAGATTTAATATTGTCTTTAGGAGAATCAATTAATAAAAAAACTATACACAAAGAAGTTTCAAACATTGCAATTCAATCATTTACTGATATTATGAATGCAGGTGTAAGAAAAACATTGGGTTTATTTTGGTGATATATTATAAATTTAAAGTAATTTAATGTTGAGTTCTCCCGATGATTCTATAAATTAGATGAATTATTGGACGAAGAATACCATAATTATGAGTTCTTAATATTTTTGATAGATAATCCCCTATGCTTTGAGTTATTTGCACCATTATTAGAAGTATAATAACACATGAATATAATACATCGTTTCTAGTATCATAAAATCCTAATTTAATTGCTAAATCCCCTAATCCTCCACCACCAATAGATCCAGCCATAGCCGAAAATCCAATTATTGAAATAATTGTAATTGTTGTAACATTTATTAAAGATGGTATAGATTCTGCTATCATCATTAATATAATTTCAAATTTACTTGCACCAAGACTTAAAGTAGCCTCAATAATTCCTTTATTAACTTCTTCTAAAGCACTTTCAAATAATCTAGCAACAAATGGTATAGCTCCTATTGATAATGATAATGTTGCAGCATTTGGACCAAAGCTAACTCCAATTAGCATTTTTGATAGAGGTAGTAACAATACAATTAATATTATAAATGGAAAAGATCTAATAGTATTTACAATAGCCCCAAGAATTTTATTAAACATAGGGAATGGCATTATAGAGTTTTTCTTTGTGATAGTTAGAATCACTCCTAAAGGTAAGCCAAATACTACAGCAAAGAAGCTTGATAGAAATACCATATAAATTGTATCTATTGTAGCGGGTATAAGCATATCTGTTATATCAAATATTTGCTCTGCTATCTCTTTGTTGCTAAATAACAAATGACAAATTATTTGTAATGAGGTATCAGGCTCTTCATTTATAAGAGATTGTGGCATATCAAAGAATTTTAATATCCATGGTTGTTCTTCTTGCATATTATTCCTTTATAGAATCTAATTTATATATTTTGTGTGCTTGTTAATTCCTGCATAGATTCAACAAGTAATCCTTTATTTCTTAAATGAGTTATAGCATTTTGCACTAATTCATGTTTTCCATTAAAATCAACAAATAAATGTCCAACTTCAGCAGTTGATAACGCTTCTATATTACCAGCTAGTATATTTATATCAACTTGAAATAATTTTACAACTTCAGACATTAATGGCTCATGTATATATTTACCTACAAAAGAAATTTTATACGCATTTTTATGAGATTTTTTTAAAACTTCTTCAGATGATAAAGCAGGTAAATATGAAATTAATTCTTTTGTTACCGCATGTTTTGGCGAAGTAAATACACTCTCTACACTTCCTCTCTCTACAATTTCACCGCCACTCATAACGCACATTTTATTACAAATCTCACGCACTACCTCTATTTGATGTGTTATCAATATTATTGTTAATCCAAATTTTTGTTGTATATTTTTTAAAAGTTCTAGTATTGATTTTGTAGTTTTTGTATCAAGGGCACTTGTAGCTTCATCGCATAATAAAATCTTTGGATTATTTGCTAATGCTCTAGCAATGGCTATTCTTTGTTTTTGTCCACCACTTAATTGACTTGGGTAGAAATTTGCTTTATCACTTAACCCTACTAATTCTAACAATTCTATAACTCTATTTTTTATATCATTTTTTTTCCATTTAGCAATTTCTAGTGCAAATGCTATGTTACCAAATACATTTCTAGAATCTAAAAGATTAAAATGTTGAAAAATCATGCCTATTTTTTGTCTTGTTTTTTGTAGTTTTGTTTGAGATAGATTTACTATATTTATATTATCTATTAATACTTCTCCTGTAGTTGGTGTTTCTAGTCTATTTATCAATCTAATTAATGTTGATTTTCCCGCACCAGAATATCCTATTATACCCATAATATCACCTTTATCAACATTTAATTCAAGAGGTTTAATAGCTTGAAAACCATTTGCATAAACCTTTGTGATATTACTTAATTTTACCATTTATAAACCTTAATATAAGTTTAGTTATAATTTATATATCTAGTAAATAAGATAAAATATCAATATGAAATTAAAATACACTAAATATATAATCTTTTAAAATGATAACACATTTTTTTGTTAAACACAATATGTATTTTTAATTACTTTTATATTTGTTTATAAGTCTCGTGTATTTATTTAGAATTTAATTAGTAAAGTATAATAAAAATTTAATATAATAATATAATTTTATATTTTGTATATTAAATATTTTTTAGCACATTTTAAGATTAACATGCTAGAATCATAGTCTTATTTCTAAATATATTTAGAAATGTTTTGTTCCGCGTTTTAAGGAGATATTTTGGATACGGATAGTTACCAGTCATTTGCTATGATTTTATTGGCATTTGTTCTTATTCTTTTAAATGCTTTTTTTGTTTTATCTGAATTTGCTATGGTTAAGGTTAGACGATCTCGTCTTGAAGAATTAGTAAAGCAAAACAATCAAGTTGCAAAGCTTGCTTTGAAAATGTCTCATTCTCTTGATAGTTATCTTTCTGCTACTCAATTAGGCATAACTCTTAGCTCACTTGCATTAGGTTGGGTTGGTAATTATGTTACAGCCTTTATTTTGCATGGTATGCATGTTATATTTAGGGTAAATGCCCAACTTTTAGATACTATAAGCTTAATTATTTCTTTTAGTCTTGTTACTCTTTTACATGTAATTTTAGGTGAAATTGTCCCAAAATCTATAGCTATTGCTAAGAGTGAGACTGCATTTCTAGCAATTGCTAGACCACTTTATTTATTTTGGCTTTTATTTTTTCCTGTTATTAAATTCTTTGATTTTGCTTCTTCTATATTTTTAAAGATTCTAAAAGTTCAAGCTCATTCAGAAGCACATAGTGATGAGGAATTAAAAATAATTGTTGGTGAAAGTTTAAAGGGCGGATATTTAGATTCCATAGAGGGTGAGATTATTAAAAATGCAGTTGATTTTTCAGATACGCTTGCAAGAGAGATTATGACTCCTAGAAAAGATATGATATGTCTTGATAAAACTTTTAGTTATGAAAAAAATATAGAAATAATTATATCAGGACCACACCACACTAGGTATCCATATTGTAATGGGAATAAAGATAATATACTAGGTATTATACATATACGAGATGTTCTTGCATCAAGTATAAAAAATAATTATAATCCAATAGAATTTGATCCTTTTGTAAAACAAATGTTAATTGTTCCAGAGAGTGCATCAATTTCCCAAATTTTAGTAAAAATGAATAAAAAAAAGGTTGATACCGCACTTGTTATCGATGAATATGGTGGAACAGCGGGTATGATTACTGCACAAGATATAATGTATGAAATTATGGGTAATATTGTAATTGATACACAAGAAAATTATAGCATTAAAAAAATAGATGATAAAGTATATGAAGTTGATGGCAAAATTGATTTAGAAAAAATTGAAAGCACATTTGGCTTTGAATATGATGGAGAATTAATACAAGTTACTATAGGTGGTTATGTTTTAAATTTATTTGGGGATATGCCAAATATAGGAGATGTTATAAGTGATTCAAAATGTCAATATGAAGTTTTAGCTATTGAAGATACTAGAATCAAAAGAGTTAAAATTACATTGACTTGATAAATTTTGTTTTATTTATTTTGTTTATATTTGCCTTATTTCATAGTGAATTAATATAATATTAAGTTTATAATTATTTCATATTAAGGATTTATTTGAAACTAAATACGATTGTTTGTTCTTATATATTTTTTGCATTACTTGTGTTTAATACACTTGCACTCTTAAGTTCTGAGTTTCTACCTATTTTTTCACAAGTTTTTTTACTTCTATCTCAAGATGGACGAATATATGATATTTTTTCTTGTGTATTATCATGTGTTTCTATACTTATATTATTGATTGCACCTGTAAGAATTTATAGCAAAATAAATATATTTGGTAAAACAGCACCATTTATTGTTACTTTAGTTTCTATTGTAATGTTATGTTTTTTATGTTTATTTTTATTGTGGTTATGGAATAAATCTTTTTCACAAGATATTAATTCATTTAGCATAGAAAATTCTGTTGATACTATAACATGGCGTTCATATTACATGTCAATTGAATTTATTGTATCTATTACATGTTGGATTTTTCTTGTAATATTGCCCTTATTGTATAAAGCTTTAGTATTGAAATTAAATATTGAAAATCGTTTAAGTAAATCTTTATTGATTTTAGAACCAAGTATAACTACAATTATAATCATTATGAGTGCAAGTGCATTCCACCCATATTTTTCTAATATACCTAGTAGATATGCACATATTATATATCTTGTTTTTTCTAGTTGTTTGCTTATTTATGTTTTGTTTAAAAATAATAAAGAATTTGGATTTTATGAATATGCAAATACAATATTTCTTTCTATTGCGATTTTATGTTTTATTCTTTGTAGTGAAAGTATGTTAAGAAGTAATTTTTTAAACGCACAAATTACATTATATGTATTAGGTATTTGTTCTTGGTGTAGCGGGTGGGCTTATAATCAAGAAATAGTAG
>JARIAP010000087.1 GCA_029257755.1 Helicobacter sp. | reverse complement strand
GCTATAATTTTGGTAAAACAATGATTGCATATTCAAGCTACTTTTATTCAAGCTCATTTGGGGATATAACAAATAACCCGGTAGAAACAGAGTTAGGTGAAAAAGGTAAATTACCTGCATATTATGTAGCTAATCTCCAACTTAGCCGCCCAATATATGAGAATGGCAAACACAAGATATTAGGAAGTTTGCAAGTAAATAATATATTTGATTATAGATACTACTTTAGAGGTGATGGTATGAGCTCAATTGGTAGATTTACAGCACCGGGTAGAAGCATGAGCGTGCAATTGCAATATATGTTTTAATACATTGCATTATATAGCTCATATGAGAATATAGAAACACTCTGCTTAATCCAACCCATAGCAAGCATTTATGCTTGCTTAAAAAGATGGCATTCTCACTACATTGTAATAAAATAGCATATAAATTTAAAATCTCAAGCAAAGCATACCTATACTTGAGTTTTATGCAATTAGATTTGCTATCATAAGCAAGATTTACATTGATTAATACAAAACAATATATTTTGTTTTAATAATTATATACTTAATTTAATGCTATTATTATGATATTAAATCTATTTTATTAAAGGATAATAATGAAAACAATTGCAGCAAATCTAAAATCAAATCACACTCCAAAGAGTATAAACTTATATTGCAATACACTTCAAAGTCAATTAGATTCCACAAAGAATATAGAACAAAGTGAGATAATTGTTTTTCCAAATCAAGCAAGTCTCATTGATAATACCTATAAGCATTTTAATATAGGTGTTCAAAATGCGTATCCAGTAAATAATGGAGCATTTACAGGTGAGATTGGGTTAGAAGTTTTAGAATCTTTAAATATAAAACATATTATGATTGGACATAGCGAAAGAAGAATAATATTAAAAGAAGACAACAAAATGATACTCTCAAAATTCAATTTTTTTGCAAAATCAAATATGCGTATTATATTTTGTATAGGAGAAGATGAAAGCATTAAAGATGTAAGGGGCTTTTTAGAATCCCAACTTGAAAATATAGAATTAGATTATCCTTTGCTAACTATTGCTTATGAGCCAATTTGGGCTATTGGAAGTGGTAAAACACCAAACATTGAAGATATTGATAAAATCATTAATCTATTGCGTAATTTAGGGGTGAAAAGGGTATTATATGGTGGAAGTGTAAATTCTAACAATGTGTTTGATATTTGCAATATTACTGATGGAGTATTAATTGGTGGTGCTAGTTTAGATCCTTTTGTATTTGTAAATATGATTAAAAACATATATAAAATTAAGTAAATAAGATTATAGATTGATTATTAAGCTAAAAGATTGAATTATAAACGATAAATATTTAGTGTAATTAGTTAATATTTAATTACTAAAATATAAAAGCTTTTATAAACTTTGTAGAATCTATTTTAATTTTAGTTATAATAAGGGATAATGTAAGAAGGCGTAAGGTAATAACATTAAATGATAAAATATATTTTTTATTTCAAAAAATCATGAAAGTTTGATAGAATAAAGAACAAAATGGAGCATACTATGGCAACAAATAAATATGATTATTCTACTTTAGATGAATATGAGGCTATTAATGAAGTTGAATTATTGCAACCAAGATTACAAGAAATAATAATATTAAATGATGATTACACAAGTATAGATTTTGTAATTACATTATTAATGCGTGTTTTTAATAAAAGCATGTCAGATGCACAAAATATTACTCAATTTATACATAATACAGGAGAGGGGAGTTGTGGAATTTATCCTTATGATATTGCAGAGTTAAAATATACATTAGCAACAAACTTTATTAAAGATAGTGGTATGCCATTAAGGATATTACTAAGAGATGTTATATAAAAGGTTGTATTATGGGCGAATTAAATGAAAATTTATCAAATATATTTCAAAAAACACTCAATTTTGCTGAGGAAATGCGACATGATATTGTAACAATTGAGCATGCTTTTTGTGTATTATTAAATAATCCCTTAGGCAACCAATTAGTAAGTGCAACAGGTGCAAATACGCAAAGTCTATTAGATTCTATTACTGCATATTTAGATACCTACATTCCTAAAGGTCGTCTTTTAAAGGACTTAGAAGCACCACACCAAACACCAGCATTTATGCGTGTATTTGAACAAATGATTACACATGCAAGAAATGCCAATAAAGCAAGTATAGGTATAGGAGATTTTTTTGTTGCACTTATGCAAGAAAAAGAATGTTATTGTGCTAAATTATTAAGATCTCAAGGCATTTATATAGAAGATGTTATGAGAGCTGTAGTGGATTTTAATGAATATGATGAAAAAGAAAAAATGAGAGATTCTAGTATCCAACTTGAAAAATATGCAAAGAATTTAAATAAACAAGCTATGGATGGAAAAATTGATCCACTTATAGGAAGAGATCATGAAATAAATCAAATAGCACAAGTTCTTTGTCGTAGAAAAAAGAATAATCCAATATTAATAGGTGAGGCTGGTGTAGGTAAGAGTGCTATTGTTGAAGGTTTAGCATTAAGAATTGTGCAAGGAGATGTGCCAAAAAAATTAATAAATAGTGTAATATATTCTGTAGATGTTAGCTCTGTTGTAGCGGGGACAAAATATAGGGGTGAATTTGAAACTCGTATAAAAAAGATTCTAGCTGAAGTTGAGAAAGATAAAAATACAATTATATTTTTTGATGAGATACATATGATAGTTGGTGCAGGACAATCTAATAGCGGTGGTATGGATTTTTCAAATTTATTAAAACCTATGCTTGGTAGTGGTGGTTTGCGTTGTATTGGTGCAACAACGATTAGTGATTATAAAACTTCTTTTGATAAAGATAAGGCATTAGCTAGACGATTTACGCAAATAAAAATTGAAGAACCAAGTCAAGAAGAATGCTTACAAATACTTCAAAAAATTGCACCACTTTATGAAAAGTTTCATAATGTAAAATATCAAGATGATGCAATAAAAGCATGTGTAAGTTTATCAAATAAATATATTACAGAAAAACATTTACCAGATAAAGCAATAGATTTGTTAGATGAAGCAGGAGCAAAAGCACAATTATATGAATACACAACAAATCGATATTTAGAGCATAAAACAAAAAAACAAAAAAATGACAAAAAAGATGATCTAATAAATGAGGTTATAACACAACACCATATAGAGCTTTTAATGTCTGATATTACAAATATACCTAAAACAACGATTAATGCAGATGAAGGTGCTTTATTAAAGAATTTAGAATCTAACTTAAAAAAACGAATATTTTCCCAAGATAAAGCAATAGAAAAAATAGCAGAGAAAATCAAAATTAATAAAGCAGGGCTAGGTGAGTTAAATAGACCAATAGCAAGTTTTCTTTTTACAGGACCATCTGGTGTTGGTAAAACAGAACTAAGCAAAGAGTTAGCAAAAACATTAGGAATAAAATTTGAACGAATAGATATGAGTGAATATGCCGAATCTCATAGCGTTAGCAAACTTATTGGTTCTCCTGCTGGATATGTTGGATATGAAGATGGAGGATTGCTTATTAATAAAATTAGGATAAACCCTCATTGTGTATTACTTCTTGATGAATTAGAAAAAGCACATAGTGATGTGTATAATATTTTATTGCAAATTATGGATTCTGCTACATTAACAGATAATCAAAATAATAAAGCAGATTTTAAAAATGTAATTTTAATTATGACTAGTAATGCAGGAAGTAAAGAGGGTAATTCTGTTGGCTTTTTTGATACAAGCAATAATCGCACAGATAGGGCTATAAAAGATACATTTAGTCCTGAATTTAGAAGTAGGCTTGATGCTATCATTCCTTTTTTACCGCTTAATATAAGTGACATGCAAAGAATAGCAGAAAAATACATTGCAGATCTAAATGAAACGCTAAAAGATAAAAATGTTTGTTTAAAGCTTATGCCAAAGGCAGCAAAATTAATAGCAAATAGCTCGATAGAAGCATCTCTTGGGGCAAGAGAAATTAAAAAAATTATTGATACAGCAATAAAACTACCTCTAAGCAATGAAATACTTTTTGGGGCTTTAAGGAAAGGAGGAAATGCACAAATTAATGTTAAGAAAGACAATATAGTTCTAGAAGTTATTAATGTTGCTAAAGAAAAGATATAAACTATGAAACACAAGAATTAGTTGTTTTTTCTTGATTAAAATGTGTTGTTTATTTGCTATATTTTATAAAAAACATAAAAATATACATTTTTTGCTATTTTTATTTAGATTCTAACTATATTTAGCTATAATAACATTTAGTTTTATTTTTTAATTGCCGAAGGAGAAACTATGAAAGTTCTTAAAAAGTTATTGTTTGTTTCTGTAGCAACCACAGGTTTGCTTCTTGCTTGCCCACATGGTGGATCACATGGTGGATCACATGATGGTAATTTAGAAGTAAGAGCCCCACATGGTATTTTACAGGATTTGTATGCAACAGCAAGTTTAAAACAAAAAAGAGATATTTTGCAAGTTGAGTTTGATACTCGTAAAGCAATTAAATCTCAAACAGAAAAATTTAGACAATATATGGAAGCTGTTGAGTTTGACATTAAAAATCTACGCTTAGATCTTGAAGAAGCTAAAATGAATAGAAATAATGCAAAGGTAACAGAGATTCTCCATAGAATTGTTAAAAAACAAGAGGAATACAGAAAAAGTAAGCAAGATGCAAAAAACTTGATATATTTGCTTAAAGAAGATAAAATTAAAAAGATTAATACTATTTTGAAAGTAAAGTAAGTTTATTGCTACTTTAAGCGACTTAATTATAAACTACAATTTATAGTGGGGTTTTATTATTCCACTATTTCTTTTATATTAACTACTCGCATTTATTTTCCGGACTAGTTCATGAAAATACACAACACAAAGGGTATTTTTTTATTATTTATATTTATTTATTTTTGTTTAGCTAAAGATGCAGATTGTTATGCAAAGATAGATGATACAATATTGTATGGAAAATGTAGGGGAATTTTAAAGCATGGTAAATTTATGGGCTATTATTCAAGTGGAATACCAAAATGGGAAGTTCATTATAAATATGATATTTTACATGGTAAATTTATACATTTTTATTCAAATGGAGAAATTCATTTTATAGGTTCATATAAAAATGGTGTCTTAAATGGAAGCTTTACTCAATATAATCAACAAAACACTAGTTTAGTAGCAAATTTTAAAAAAGGTGTATTACATAATTGGCTATATATATTTAGAGATAAAGAAAAAATTCAAGGATTTAAGTATTATTATGGCAAGATCACTCAAAGGAGATATTTTGAATAATAAAGACAATACAGAATCCACAATAAAAAAAGATATACAACCTAAAACAAATAAGAAAAATATTAATAATAAGATTAAAAAATATTATATATACATAAAAAAATATTATGTGTTTGTTGCAAAAAAATATGATTCTATCTACAATTATTTTTCTCATATTTGGCATAAATTTACAGATAATGATAGAATCTTTCATTACGCAGCTTCACTTAGTTTTTATAATATATTTTCAATAATTCCTGCATTTTTAATGTTTTTTTCATTGTTTTCTCTTTTTCCTACTTTTCAAAATCAAATACAAACGCTTAAAAAAATAATACTTGATAATATTTTACCAGATAATGCAAATGAAGTGTCAAATATAATAGATGGTTTTTTACTCAATGGCAAAGAAATGGGGTTTGTTGGTTTTTTAATTTCTCTTATAAGCTCTTTTATATTTTTTAGAAATTTTGATGATATTTCTGCTCGTATATTTATTGCTAAAAAACGCGGATATTTTGATTCTTTTATAATATATTGGTTATTAATTACACTAATACCAATGTTTTTAGCAACATCAATATATTTTAACACTACTATAAGTAATATATATTCAAATGCAGTTATATCAAAGCTTTATTCTTTTATGCCAATATTAATTGCTTTACTTATATTCTCTATTCTTTTTAGAGTTGCGGCAAATAAGCCATTAAGATTATTTGTGCTACTAATTAGTAGTGCTATTGGAGCTATGGTTTGGTATGGATTAAAAATAGGATTTTTTTATTATATGACATATAATAAATTTTATAGTAATATTTATGGTTCTGTTTCAATTATAATGTTCGCATTTTTATGGATATATGTATCTTGGCTTGTTATACTTTTTTGTATGCAATTTTGTAAATATCTTGATGATAAATATCCATGTAATCAACATATAGATTGATTTTAATGTAAGGAGTAAAATGTTTAACGAATTAGAATCTGATATACATGCTTTATTTGTCGCATCTATAGCTATAATTGCAGTGCTTAATCCTTTTGGCAATCTTCCTCAATTTATTGAAATGACAGATGGAATAAAACCTCCCATAAGAAAAAAGCTTTTTAGAAATATTGTTTTTACATCATTTTGTATAGTATTGGTATTTTTGTTTTCTGGTTCTTTTATAATGCATTATTTGTTTAGAGTAACTTTAAGTGATGTTAGGATTGCTGGTGGGATAATATTAATTACAATGGGTTTGAAAAACTTCCTTTTTTCATCAAGCACACATGAAGTTAATAATTATCAACACCTTAGATTTGATGAACTTTTTCACAAAAGTATTATACCTATGGCATTTCCTATGTTAGTCGGACCAGGTTCTCTTTCTACTATTATTGTTATAGCAGAAGACAAAAATATTCTTGTAGCAACTGGGGCTATTATATGTGCTTTTTTGTTTATGTTTTTGCTTTTTCATTATGCAGCTACAATTGAAAAGGTTTTTGGCAAACTAATTCTTTATATTTGCTCTCGTATTGCATTGGTATTCATTATTGCTATGGGAGTTAAAATGATTATTTCAGGATTTAAGGGATATGGGATAATTAATTAAATAATAATGTGTTTATAGTAAAATATAATAATTTATTAGACTAAAAGGAGTGATAATGCTTGATAAAAAAATGACATTAAATACATTGTGTTCTAAAAAAGGTAAGGAAAAGATTACAGCTATTACAGCCTATGATTCTCTTATGGCTAACATATTTGATGGTGAAGTTGATATAATTTTAGTTGGCGATAGTCTTAAAATGAGTTTTGGTGGTGAAAAAGATACATTAGGGGCTAGTCTTTGTGAGATGATATACCATTCAAAAGCTGTTTGTAAAGCAACAAAATATTCTTTTATATTGGGAGATATGCCATTTGGTTCTTATTCTACAAAAAAAATTGCTTTAGATAATGCGTTAAGATTCTATAAAGAATGCAATGTAGATGCCTTAAAACTAGAAGTGGATATGAGTAAAATAGATATTATAAAAACTCTTTGCAATGAAGGTATTGCAGTTATGGCACATATTGGATTAAAACCACAATTTATGCGTTTTGATGGTGGTTTTAAAGTTAAAGGAAAAGATGAAATTAGTGCAAATGAATTAATAGAAACTGCTATAGCTATGCAAGAGAATGGGGCATTTGGAATTTTATGTGAAGGCATTAAAAGTGATGTAGCACAAAAGATAACAGAAGCTATTAATATTCCTACAATAGGTATAGGTGCTGGTATTCATTGTGATGGGCAAATACTTGTATGGAGTGATGCTTTTGGCTTTTTTGATGATTTTAAACCAAAATTTGTTAGACAATATTGTAATGGTAAGGATATATTAAAAAATGCTATAAGGCAGTATGCAAAGGATATAAAACAATCTGCATTCCCAAATGAGAGTGAAAGTTATTAGTGTTTATTTTGCAAAATATTATATTTATAAATAAGGATTTAAAGAGTTGCTTATATAGAATAAATATTTTTTAAGAATATACATTAAATCACCACAAAAGCATATAGCAAAGTATGTTTATTATATAATATTAAAATATATTAAAATCCATAAAATAATATGTTTATACTATAATTAACTAACAATAAGGTGTATTATTACATTATCTTATACATTAATAACAAAAGGATTTTTATGCAACATAATTCTAAATATAATCACACAATAAACACAATGCTACATACCACCAACAATAAACACTGCTATAACACTTATTCACTACATAATAGACGCAAAGCACTAAAGAAACTAAGGGATTTAGGACTCTTTAGTATTGCAACTAGCTTTGGTATATTTAGTTATAAAAAACTAGATACAGCAAATATAGATTCTATAAATTTAGAATCTACAAATAAAGCAACACTAGATTCTATATATACACAATCTAGCATAAATACCAATCCATTATATAATAATATAAACACAAATAATATAGAATCTAATCAAACTATAATAAATTCATTATTCCAATCAAATATCCCACAAGAGTTTTTATCATTACCATTAAAGCATTTTAGTATTCCACATGAATATGTTTCAATAATTAAAGCAAACACTAAACAAAACAAAGATAAGTCAATTCTAATAACACCATTAATTACAAATAAATATATAAACTATACAAACTACTATCTAAATATGCCATTACAACACATAAATATGCCATTTTTAACATATAATTATGATAGCCTTGCATCATTTCTTAAAGACTTAGAATCTAAACAATTTTATATGCGGTATTATAATTTAGATTCTATGTTTATAGAGTATATAAAAGATATTACCATTTCTTTATTATTTGATAGATTAAAAGACTTTGATAAAATAAATTTTTTATCACATAAAATTACTAACAATAGCATACAATATAAAGAATATATGCAATCAAATATAATGCAAACTTATACAATAGACTCTTACAATAAAGTTATGGATTACTTAGATGATATATCTAAAAATTCTTTCAATACAGATTTACAAAATAATAAACCAAATCCTAAAAAACATAGAGAATTTTTAGAAAATCTAAATATTATAGG
>JARIAP010000062.1 GCA_029257755.1 Helicobacter sp. | reverse complement strand
CTAAAGGCATTTTTTATCTCTCTTTTACCATCTTTAATAGCATTTTTGAGATATAGAGTAGGGATATTGTTTGCTTCAAGTGCTTGTGAGATATTTTTAAAGCTATTTTCTAGTAAATCAATAAAACTAGATTCTATGCTTTTTGCTTGTTCTACTAAGTTAGACTTTACTTCACCTAGTCTCTGGCTTAGTTCAATAATGCTTTGTGAATTGTTGCTTTGGTATTTTTCTTGAGATACTTTGTCGCTACTATCACTACTAAACCAGTCTTTAACCACTTTTACTGCTTTATCTGCTAAATCTATTATAATGGGGGCATATTTTATTATTTTTGGTGCATGTTTTATTATTTCTGCACCTATCTTAGTAATCACATTTGAAATACCCATATTAACTCCTTTTATAATCTGTGATATTGATAATATATTTGCTAAGCCAAATATCTCTTAATGTCTGTATTTGTTGCATATTTTTATTCACATTTTCACCTTTTAATGCTTCTAGCTTTTCTTTTTGTGTTTTATGGTTTTGTTTTATAGAATCTAAATTATTTCTTAATTCTTTTATTGTATTTATTTTGCATTCGCTTAAGTTCTCGATTAAACGCTTGGCTAATTCAATCATAGATTCTTTTATGCTTTCTACAACAAATGCTTTATATTTACTTTCCTTTTCTTTACCTTTAGGAAGTTTTAAAATTTCTACACATTTTTCATTATCAATGCTTACTTTTTGCATCATGGCATTTTGTATTGTGCCTTTGATATTATTAATAGATATTTCTTGTGTATGTTTTAATTGTTGCTTCACAAGTTCTAATTTCTTTTCATCTTTTTGCTTTGGTATTTCTTTTATACATTCTGTAAAAAAATTATCAATGGCTTTAATCAATATATCTTCTTCTTTTTGTACATCAGCTATTGCTATGTTTTTTAACTCTGCTAATAATTCACTCATAGTTTTAATAGATTCTGCATTGTTTTCATCATATGAAAATGTTTTTGCCATATCTTTGTATGCTTTATACGCTTTATAACCTTTATAAGCTGCATATGCTGCTCCTATAGCAGCTGGAATAAACCACCACATACAAACCTCCTTATTCCATTGCCTTGTTCATTTGTTTTTCGATCGCTTCTATTGCCTCATCTGTGCTTTTATCAAGCATTTCTATGAAATCATTAAGTTTTTCTTCTTCTTTTTTGATTTCTTTCATATTTGTCTCTTCTTGCTTTATCAATGCTTCTATATCTTGCAATGATTTATTTGATGAATCAAAAATCTCTTGAGCATTTTGCAATAATTGGTTAAAATGTGCTTGTATTTGTTGGAACAAAATATTACAAGAATCTCTTGAATCTTGAATAATCTTTTCTTGTATGTCTTTGAAAAAATCCTCTCTAAAGAGTTCCTCAATATGTGAGATATTACTAAAAGCTCTTAATTCTTCTTTACATTCATTAAAATCTAGTTTGTCAAAAAGATCCAATGCATAAACTACTAATTTTTTTTTATCATCTTCGCTAAGATTCCCATTTTCATATGAATCAAGCAAACAAGCTATATGTCCTGATACTGCAAAAATATTTCTCTCTGCTAATTTTTTATTGAATCTTGTAATATCATGTTCTCTATTTGAGCTTAAATGTTTTATCCATTCTTCTTTTTGTTTTGCCCATTCCTCTTTTGGTTTATTAAGTGTATCATATTGTGTGCCAAGCACATAGACTTTTTTTGGATGCCCTCCTGTATTATCAAATATCTTAATGATAGTGGCTAATTCATTTGCTGTCAATGCTTTTGCCTGCACACAGAGTAACACCACATTTGCCTTGTTAATATAGTCTCTTGTAACTTTAGATCGATAATCCATTGGATCATCTAGCCCGGGAGTATCTACAAATACAATATTTTTATCTTCAAAAGGAAAATCATTCATTGTAATGATGACTTCTTTAGCAAAATAATGGCTTTTGCTCCTTTTGCTTGTATATTTTGAT
The DNA here is from genome assembly GCA_029257755.1 of Helicobacter sp. GTDB lineage: Bacteria > Campylobacterota > Campylobacteria > Campylobacterales > Helicobacteraceae > Helicobacter_A. The sequence goes on along the minus strand of JARIAP010000062.1, from coordinate 1,989 downwards.
AGATTTTCTTTTGTGAGTTCTTCTGTGATTGGCTCTCTACCTACCCATTTAGATTTTTCTATATCTGCATTATGTTCTTTATATTCATTCAAAAATGCACCACTCTCATTTTTGGTTGCACTTGCAAAAAACTCTTCCCATTCTGACTCATTGTAAAACTTAATAGTAATGCTATCTTTTTCACCATATTTAAACTTTGTCAAAACTGCTGTCTCTGGCGTTACATCTACAGAAGCATATTGCTTTTTAAGCATTGCATTAATAAGTGTAGATTTCCCTGCTTTGATTGTCCCTGCAAATGCTATTTGGAAACTATTATCTCTGTGAATGATTTCATCACATCGATTGATAAATGTAGGGATTGGTTCTTTTTCTTTTTTGCCTTGTGAATATTCATTTAGAAAAGCTTTTGTTTGTGCAACACTTTCAAATAAAGATTCTAACCCTTTGATTTGAAATTCTGCTTTGATATTTTTTGCACTATTACTCACCTTTTCTTTAAAATATTTGATTGTATTTGTTAGATTTGATAATTCAGGCGTTTTTTCTAGAGAGAACCCCCCCCCCCCCATAATCTCACCACATTCAATACATATTATATCGGTATTTTGTTCTGTGCCACATTGCTCACATTTATACATGAAAAGCTCCTTACAAATTTAAAAAATGCTATCATTATAACATAAATTCTTGGATTTAATATCTTTTCATATAAAATTATGTGATTTTTATTGTTTAGAGATTGAAAATTAGAGATATTTTATAGAATCTTAGCCTATTGAAAGGCTTATTTATTTTTGTAGTGTTAGATAGCTTTCCATGATATTGGTATGCTAAATGTTGTGCAAATATTGTCCATAGAGTCACTTCTAGTTGATATAAAAGCCATAAGATTTATATTTGCTCTTTTTATTGTTTTTTCCACTTCATTATATATATCATTTTCTTGCAAGGCGTTAGCCTTGTGTATGATAGTGATTGCATTTAGCAATATAGTTTTATTTTTAATTTCTATATGTGCTATAACATCTGCATTATAATTATTATCAACCCATGTTTTTGGATATTGCACAGCATTTTTTATAAAATATTTGTATAGTGTAATATCATGCGTTTGCTCACTAAACTCCATATTTTTTTCTATATTGTATGGGAATTTGTTCCATCCTTTGTTTTCTAACTGCTTTATTGCATTTTCTGCTAACATTGCTACAACAATATCCATATATACTCCTTTAAATATATTCTTTTCTCTATTTTATTGCTTCAAACTTAATAGAGTATTTAGAATCTGATCTGATGTTGTAATTGCTTTTGAGTTTGCTTGAAAACCTCTTTGCACAACAATAAGTTGTGTTAAAGCTCTACTTAAATCCACATTACTCATTTCTAGCTTAGAACCGCTTACACCACCTCTTCTACCTGTATTTGCTGCACCTATAATTGGCTCACCACTATTTCCTGTTTCTGAAAATATATTATTTCCTTCTGCTTGCAAACCTGCACTATTTGCAAAGTTTGCTAACCCAACTTGTGCTAATGCTAATGTTTTCCCATTACTGAATGCACCAAGCAATGCTCCATTTGAATCAAATCTAACATCCATTAAATCCCCAGCATTATATCCATTTTGTGCTATGTTATAGGTTTCTGAACGCTTATCTACACTTGTTAAACCATCAAAAGTTTTATTTTTTCCAAAATTTAATTCTATTCTTTGTGGAGATTCTGAGCCATTTTTTGGATCAAATTGCAACATAGGGGGATTCATACCTGCTAAGCTACCATCATTATTGAATGATACCCTACCACCTTCAAACATATTTGGGTTATCTGCACTTCCACCTATAAATTGTGCTGGTTCTGGCACAATTGCCCTAAATGTCCATTCTTTTCCACCACTTTTTGTAAATTCAAATCTAATTGTATGCTTACTTCCTAGACTATCAAATAGATCTATGCTTGTAGCATGTCTTGCATGAGTTAGCT
>JARIAP010000195.1 GCA_029257755.1 Helicobacter sp. | reverse complement strand
TGCCAACAATATCTTTGCGATTTGGATGGGCAACGCTTATACCCTTTTTAAATGCAAAGTAATATCCTGATTTGTCATTTTCAAAATGAATTTTATCAATAGCCTTAGCAATAATATCGATTTGTTGCTTTTCATCTAAGCCTTTCACAAGCTCACCTAAAGATGAAGCCATAGAATCTGTGCCAAGTTTTATTTTTGCTTCAACTTCTTGTTGCAACATTGCAATGATTCTATTTTGAGTATTTTTAGCTGATTTTGATTCTCCTAAGATATTTAAAATAATAAGCACACTAAAGGCAACAAATAAGCCAATAAGCAGGGAAAGAAATTTCAATTTTAATGAAAGATTTTTATAAAGCATCATTATAATTCCTTTATATTGAATAAATTATAAAAACATATATAATGACTTAAATAATAATAAAAATTTTATATCTTTTATTAAATAATTAACAATTTTTATATTGGATTAATTCTTTTTTACTTAATTTTACATAAATAATAATTATAAGTATCTTTTTATAGTTATGTGTATTTTATAACTTTTACTTAGTATTTTAAAATACAAATAAGTGTTCTTATAATATTAAATTTATATGTTAAAAGTAAAAGTGTATGTTTATTGTTAAGTAAGATATAATAACTATCTTGAAAATTTAGTATTAATAAATTATAAATTTATGGTTAAATTAAAAATAATCAAATAATATTTATTTAACATATTAAATATAAATATATTTTGAGTTTGATAAAAAATATTAGATTAGTAAAGTTTATTGAATATTTTTGAATTTACTTATATTTTTATTAGGTATGTTTTGTTATTTTATTCATAAAATATCGTAATTTAGCATTAATTATTATCCTAATAATAGGATAAATTTAAATTGACTTCTAAATGATTATAGTGATTTTTATATTATTTTTTATATTGGCAATACTCTAATATGAGAATCTAAATGTTCTTGCAATACAGATTCTATAGCATATAAAGTTCCTGTTGCACCGCTAGCACATCCGCTACAAGCACCAAGATAGCGTATATATACATCAATAAAACCATCACTTGTATCTTTAATATCTAGAATTTCCATATCTCCACCATCCATCATAAGCATTGGACGAATATTATCATCAATAATTTTGTCAATAGCTTTTACTTTTTGCACCATAGTCATTTCACTAAACGATAAATTACCATCTATACTTTTTTGTGCTACATTCTTTAGAGATTCTTTATCCATTTCAGCTCTAACATCACGCAAAATATCTACTAAATAATACTCTCTTTCTTCGTGCCCACCTTCTTTTATACAACTTTTACAAAATGCACCTGCTTTTGTGTAATTTGTTATTTCTTCAACACTCTTTAAATTGTTTAACTTAATTACTTCTTTAATAGTTGCTAAACTAACTCTAGCACATTCACAGACAATAATCTCTTCTTCAAAATCTTCTGCGTTTTTTCCAAGATAAATTCCTGCGGCTTTCTTTATTACATCATAAGCCATAACAGAACAATGCATTTTTTGCCCCGGAACTGCTGGTGTATCTGGATCATCTCGTAAAGCATATTCTACATCAAGATTTGTTATTTTTACTGCATCTTGAACTTTTTTGCCTAAACACAACTCAACCATCATATCACTACTAGCAATAGCAGTTCCACAGCCAAAACTCTTAAATTTTGCATCTATTATAGTATCATTAGAATCTACAAGCCAATATAATCTAACTGCATCACCACATGCTTCTGCACCATAATCTGCTACAATAAGCTTTGCATTTTTATTGTTTGCATCTTTTTCCGTTAAAACACCTAAATGTGTTGGATTATCCATTCTTTCACTAACTTTATTTGAATATGCGTCCCATAACGCACCACCGATTAAGTCATTCTTTGCCATTTTATTCCTTTCAAATTTTGGTTTAATTAAACAATTAGCAATATTTTATGATATATTGTTAATTGTTTGTTTAATTTTTTTCTTATTTATGCCCATTTTTTCGTAGAAAAGTTTCACAACATCTTCACGCGTAAAAATCTCTATCATATCATTTATTTTAAAATCCCATTTATATCCAGCTCCAGTGCCTCTTTCTCCTCTATTATGTAATTTAACAAAATCAATTTCATCTACTTTTTCAAGTCTCATGTAAATATTGTTGGGTGCAACTCCTATGAAGCAAATATAATCGCATAAATTTGTCATTTTAATATGCTCATTTTGGAATTTTTTATTCACATCTAGACTACTTGTTTTTACTTCTATCCTTATTCCATTTATCTGTATATCCCAATCTCCTTGATCTCCATCTTTGTATATGAGGCTAACATTTCGCTCTTTTGCAAAAATATCTCTTAACAGACGCTCTCCAAAGCTTCCTCTTTTATCAATCTGTAAATGTCTTATTGCAATATATTTTGAATCACTTTTCCATTGTGTTGTTTGATTTACCTCAGTTTCTATCTCGTTAAAAACTTGCTTGGCTATGTCAAAAATATCCATTACAAAATCCCCTTATCATAAAATCCTTTTTGTATCAAAGCTTTTTCTATAAGGGAAGTGCGTAAGTTGAGACTAGAATTTGTACCTAAAAAACTAGCCCTT
>JARIAP010000092.1 GCA_029257755.1 Helicobacter sp. | reverse complement strand
GAATTTAGCACTAATAAAGCATTTAAAGAGAGCATTTCGCAAGAGATGTTTGCATATATAGAAGAAGAATTGGCATAAATCAATCTAAGCAAATAGTTAATATAATTCGCAACTAAAACTTTACTATAACTTTAGTTTTCCTAAATAATAGCACTAATGCAACAAGTATTTAACAATATTATTTTCATAATAAAATCACTTTATGTAATTAAAACTGTTACAATAATTTGTAAAATCTGCTTTAACTACATGAAATACATTTTACTATGCATATTTAAAAGATTCTATACTTTTTAATGTCAATAATATAATATTATTTAATTAATCCACAAAAGAAATAGGCTTATACTCAACTTTTAGAATCTCAAATTCAGTTTCACCTGCTGGTAAATTTATAATCACTTCATCTCCCTCTTCTTTTCCTATTAAGCCTTTTGCTAATGGTGAATTAAACGATATTAGTCCTTTTTCTGGTTTGCTCTCAGTAGTTCCAACTATTGTATATACACTTTCTTTTTCTGTATTTAAATTTAATATTGTAACGGTGCTACCAAAACTAACCTTATCATGTTTAAAAGTTTCTGGATCTATTACTTGTGCATTTGATAACATTTTACTAAGTTCATTTATTTTAAATTCTATAAAAGCTTGTTTTTCTTTTGCTGCATGATATTCTGCATTTTCTTTTAAATCACCATGCGATCTTGCTATATCAATTTCTTTTGCAACTTTTGCTCTTTGCACTTCTTTTAAATCCCTTAGTTCTTCCTTAAGTTTGTTAAATCCATATTTACTCATTGGTTCAGTCATTAATTTACCTTTACTTGAAATTAAAAAATATTATTATACAAAAAAATATAAATAAAAATAGTTTTTATATTAAAATTACCTTTTTAGAATTAAAGGGTAATCATGGCTATTAAAGAAATTTTATATAATAACAATAAATTTAGAATCTCATATAAATTAGTTAATAATAAAGCAAACAAAAATATGATTTTTTTGCATGGTTGGGGTAGCAATAAAGAAATTATGGCTATGGCATTTCAAAAGTATTTTAAAGACTATAATCATATATATATTGACTTACCCGGATTTGGTGCAAGCATAAATGAGCATATTTTAAAAACAAAAGATTATGCAAATATAGTTGATATATTTTTACATAATTTAAATACTATGGATAAAAATCAACATTTAATTGTTGTTGGTCATAGTTTTGGTGGCAAAATAGCTTTATTATTAAAATATGAAATAATATTACTTAGTAGTGCTGGAATCTTACTACCAAAACCATTAAAAGTTAGGTTAAAAATAATAATAGCAAAAATATCTAAATTCCTACCATTTAAAATTAACTTGTTAAGGGCAGATGATGCTAAAAACCTAAACTCTGTTATGTATAATATTTTTAAAAATGTGGTAGATGAGGATTTTTCTATGCAATATAAAACTTTTAATTACAAGGCTACAATATTTTGGGGTGCAAACGATAATGCAACACCTTTAAAATCATATTATATAATATGCGATTTAATGCCTAATGCAAAATCCCATATACTACAAGGAGATCATTATTTTTTTCTAAAACAAGGTGAAACAATAGAGAGGCTTTATTATGATAAATAAATGTGAAATCTAAATATATAGAATTTTAAACATTTTTAAATAAAATTAATTATTATATTTTGTTATACTAATATTTTTTTAGGAGTTAATTATATGTAGTTATATAAATGTAAGTTGATTTGGACTATAAATTAACAGAGAAGTTTAGAAATTTATTATTATTTACTATAAATATCTATAAAAGTTTTATAACAGATAAAGAGAATGCTATTAATAATAAAAATTTATTATAGTTATGATTGACGAATTTTATAACTTAATATAACTCAAATTATATAGACGAAACTACAAAGAAAGTCTCTAAATATAGATTTACCTATTAACGAAAATAGTGTAATAAATTTTGGTAATGCTAAAAGCATTAAAATATAAACAACTATATATTTAGTTTAATATTTTTTTGATGACTTAACTTATATTCATTATCAAATATAGTCAATAACAAGATAAAAATTTATACATATACACAATCACACTAAAAACTATATGCAATTTAATGTAGTTATTTAGTGATAATAAAAAAGAATAAATACGAGAAACATTTACTTTATAATAAAACAATAAACTAAGATACGCTTAAATGTTTTCTACCTTTTGCTCTTCTTGCATTAATTACTCTTCTTCCGTTTTTTGTCTTCATTCTAGCACGAAATCCATGAGTTCTTTTTTTAGGTGTATTATGTGGTTGATAAGTGCGTTTCATATTTATGCCCTTTAAAATTAAAATAAGCTTAGGATTATATCATATTTTTTTACTTTTTAAACAAATAATTTAATGTTAAATGTAAAAATATAAATAATAATTAATAAAAATTTATATTACAATATCTTTAGATTCTAAAACATAAAACAATGATTAACAAATAATAGCAAAATTAATTTAGATATTATAATATTCTTTGTTTTTCTATTTCTTTAAACAACTCAAGTTCATCTTGTATTAGAATATCATTAAAACCATCAAGCATAATACCACATTCATAACCTTTATTTACTTCTTTTACATCATCTTTAAATCTTTTTAGGCTACTAATTTTACCAGTCCATATAACAACACCATTTCTTAACAATCGAACACTAAGAGATTTTTCTACTTTACCATCAATAACCATACAACCAGCAATAGTCCCGAGTTTTGCAACAACAAAGGTTTCACGCACACTAACATTTCCAATAATCTCTTCTTCTATGATTGGCGACATAAGTCCGCCTAGCAACGCTTTCATATCATCAATTAAATCATATATTATAGAATAACTTTTTATTGCTACTCCTAAATCTTTTGCAAGATTTTTAATATCGCTTGTAGGTCTAACATTAAATCCCAAAACAACACAATTATTGCTTACATGTGCTAAATCTAAATCGCTTTGTGTAATTCCTCCTATACCAAAACTAATTACATTTATTTCTACTTCTTGATTATTTAATCCTTCAAGGCTTGATCTAATTGCCTCAAGGCTTCCTTGTGTATCAGCACGCAATATAACAGGCACACTTTTTATTTGTCCTTTTGCCACCATTGAACTTAACTCATCAAAAGTAACTTTTGTGCTTCTGCTAAGTTGTTTTTGACGCAAATAAGCATTTCTTTTGTTTGCCATCTCTCTAGCCATAGAATCACTTTCT
>JARIAP010000153.1 GCA_029257755.1 Helicobacter sp. | reverse complement strand
AATGTAAGTTTTAACCTTAAGAAAGGTGAATTTTTAGCAATAGCAGGTAAAAGTGGCACAGGTAAATCTTCTATTCTTAAAGTGCTTTATCGCTCATATTTACCAAGTGGCGGGAATGTAAATTTTTATTGCAATGGTAATTTTATTTCATCATTAAGTGATGCAGATGATAGTGAGATATTGTATATGCGTGAAAATTATATGGGTTATGTATCCCAATTCTTGCAAGTGCTTCCTAGAATTTCTGCTGTTAATATTGTGGCAAATCCGCTTATTTTGCAAGGTGAAAGTAAAGAGAAATCACAAGAAAAAGCAAAAGATATGCTTCATTTTTTTGGCATTAAAGAATCTCTTTTTAATTTATCCCCATTAACATTTAGCGGTGGAGAACAACAAAGAGTAAATATAGCAAAGGGCATCATAGCCCCAAAAAACTTATTATTACTTGATGAGCCAACTGCCTCATTAGATAAAGAAAATAGGCAAAAAGTTATTGATAAACTTAAGGATTTAAAGAATCAAGGAATAAGTATGATAGGTATATTCCATGATAAAGAAAGCATGGAATCTTTAAGTGATTATATTTATGATATGGAAAAAGGAGTAATACAATGATTTTGCAAAGCAAGAAAGTTTTAATTAATGATGAGTTTATACCTGCAAATGTTGAGGTAAAAAATGGTTTAATATCAAAAATAAGTCCATATAGCGATGTTGTAGGTGCTATTTGTTTAGATGATTATCTAATTGCACCAGGAATTATAGATTTGCATTCAGATGCATTAGAAAAAGAAATAGAACCTAGACCAAATGCTCATTTTCCTATAAATTTTGCAATTAGAAATTTGGATAGAAAAATATCGATGGCAGGCATTACAACAATGTTTCATGCTATAGGATTTGAGGAAAACCCAAGTAAGCATAGAAATGCAAGATTAGCAAGAGAACAAATAGAATCTTTATATACATTGCAAAATCACAATGAACTCTTGGTAGATAATTTAATACATGCAAGATTTGAAATAAGCTCTACAGAATCTTTAGATGATCTGTATATATGTATTAATAATGGTTTTGTTGATATTTTATCAATTATGGATCATACGCCTGGTCAAGGACAATTTAAAACTGCAGAATCTTTAGCAAATTATTATAAAAAGCATTCTGGTTGGAATGATGAACAAGTGCAAGCACTTTTAGATAAAAAAATGAGAGATAAAGATTGGGATTTATTGCAAAAATTATTAGTCGATGCGAAAGCAAAGAATATTACTCTTTTAAGCCATGATGATGATTGCACACAAAAGCTTGATATGTTATTAGATTTAGGCATTCATATATCAGAATTTCCATTAAGTTTAGAGGTTGCAAAATATGCTTTACAAAAAGGTTCTATTACGGGTATGGGTGCACCAAATGTAGTGCGTGGTGGTAGTCAAAGCGGCAATGTAGCAGCTATTGATTTAATTAAAGAAGGGGCATGTAGTTATCTTTGTTCTGATTACCATCCAAATTCTATGCTACTCGCATTATTTGAGATAGAAAAACAGGCAAATATACCACTTGCAAAAGCTTTTAACATGATAACAAAAACTCCTGCCCTAAGTATAGGTTTAAATGATAGAGGGGAGTTAAAAGAGGGAAATAAAGCAGACATTATTGTTATTAAAGAGGCAGAGATTCCAGAAGTTGTATGGTGTATAAAAAATGGGAGTAGTGCATATAGTAATCTCGATTTTTATGATATGAAAAAGTTTGCATAATGCAACATATTATATTGATAGTTGGGGCAAGTGGTGTTGGCAAAGATAGTCTTATAAAGGGCGTTAGCCCTATGTTAGAATCTATAAATTTTGTCCCAAGATTTATAGATAGAAAGCCAGACTGCAATGAAAATAACTTTTATTTAGATAGGCAAAGTTTTTATTTACTAAAAGATTTTTTTGTGAGTGTTTGGGAGGCAAACTCCCATATATATGGAATTGCTAAACATTTTATAAAAGATGGCATTAATATAATTTCTACTTCTCGTTCTGCTATTAAAGATTTTGAAAGTCAATTTGATAATGTAAGTGTAATTGAGGTATTTATACCTTTTGATGTTTTAAAAGAAAGATTGGTAAGGCGAAATAGAGAGAGTAAAGAAGAGATAGAGCAAAGATTATTAAATGCTAAAAAAGAAATTATTGCAAAAAAGTTATATCGTTTTGAAAATTCAAAGGATTTAAAAGATTCTATCCAAGATTTTATGCAATTAATAAAAGTAATTTGTAATAATTTTCATTTATTACACTCTAATAAGCATAAAACGATTATGGATTCAAGGTTATATAATTTTTTTGCACCAAAGAATAATCCATCTCATATTTTACATTTTTTAGGTTCGAGTGATAGCGGTGGTATCCCTATTCATAATTGCAATTGCATAGCTTGTGAAAGTTATCGTAAATCAAATAAAAAAAATCTTGCGACAAGTGCTTATTTACAAACAGATTCTAATAATTTTATATTAATTGATTGTGGCACAGAAGATATTAGCAATTTATTTGATGGCAAACATATTAAAGCGATTTTTTTAACTCATTTTCATGCAGACCATTGTTTAGGGCTTTTAAAGCTTAGATATAGCAAGAATAAAATCATTTGTTTTCACCCAAAAGATAAAAATGGTTTTGGAGATTTATTTAAACATAAAAAATCAATCACATATAAAGCATTAGAAGAATTTGAAAAAATTTGTATTGACAATATTTCATTTACAGCTATTCCTTTATTGCATTCTAAACCAACAATGGGATATTTTATAGAAACAGAGTATGAAAATATAGCCTATCTTACAGATTGTTATAAAATAGATTCTAAAAGTTTAGATTTTTTAAAAGCACAAAAAATTGATATTTGTTATATTGATTCTGGGGCTTATAATGATAATGGCAAAAAAGATAGCAATAATCATTTAGACTATAAAGAAGCAAGTAATATAATTGATGCAATCAAGCCAAAAGAAGCAAGATTATTTCATATTTCACATAAAATTTTAGCAAAAACACAAGAACAAAATCTAAAATACCCCTATTTACTTTAACCTGCAATTTTACTTATATTCAATACTTTATGATATATAAACAATATATTAATAGTTATTGAAAATACTCCAATAATAAACCATGTGTAAAAATATAATGAACATACAATACCAATAGCAATATATAGGCATATAAAATTTATATATTTTTCATGTAAAATAACATAAAAATTTAAAGGAGCAGTGAAGTGGCATATTTACAAACATATTTGCAGGCAATACAAAATATTACAATAGATGATAAAGAGCATACGCATAGGACTTTTTTACACAATCTATTAAATAACATAAAAGATATACTACCAAACACAAATAATATAAAAATAATACATGAACCAAACAATGATAAAGAAGGCAGGGGAGCACCAGACTTTTTAATCACAAAAGATTCTTTAGTATTAGGCTATATTGAAAACAAAAGAGTAAATGCTAATCTAAATGAAGTAGCTAAAAGCACAC
>JARIAP010000044.1 GCA_029257755.1 Helicobacter sp. | reverse complement strand
ATTGCTGGTTATATAGTTGGCATTATATTAATGCTTGGAATCTTTTGGTGGTTTAAGGGAAGATATAGTGCTAATGTGGTAAGTCAAAGCGTTTAAAATCATTGTGTTACAATTGCTATTTATTTTTTATGAAAGGAATAAATATGCAAACATATATAAAAAATATATTAAATTCCCAAAAAATATATTTTCAAAATGGTAAAACAATATCAATGCAAACAAGAATTAATGCTATTGATACATTGCAGTCATGTATAAAAAAGTATGAAGAACAAATTATTGAGGCATTATATAAAGATTTAGGAAAATCAAAAACAGAATCATATATAACAGAAATAATGCAAATTTATGAAGAAATAAAAGTTGCAAAAAAATGGTTAAAAAATAATGCTAAACCTAAAAAAGTAAAAACTCCATTAAGCCATTTTGGCGGAAAGAGTAAAATATATTATAATCCTTATGGTATTGTACTTATTGTTTCACCATGGAATTACCCATTTCATCTTAGTATAATACCGCTTATAGGTGCTATAACAGCTGGTAATTGTGTTGTATTAAAGCCATCAGAATATTCAATAAATTCTTCTATTATTTTAGATAATATGTTAAAAGAAGCCTTTAATAGTGATTTTGTCCATGTATTTTGTGGTGATAAGGAAATAGGTGAAACTTTATTAAAAGAAAAATTTGATTATATATTTTTTACTGGAAATATGAATGTTGGTAAGATAGTAATGCAAAATGCTGCAAAGAATTTAACACCATTAACACTTGAATTGGGTGGTAAAAATCCATGTATTTTACATGATTGCAAAAATATACAGAATGTAGCAAAAAAAATTACATGGGGAAAATTTCTAAATGCAGGTCAAACATGTGTAGCACCTGATATATTACTTGTAAAAGATGATTTAGTTAAAGATTTGATTGTTTGTATTAAAAAAAATATACAAGATAGTTATGCTCCAAATACAGATATTAATGATATAAATATACATAATATTATATTAGAATCTATAGACTATGGCAAAGTTATATCAATCAATCATTTTAAAAGAATTGTAAGCCTTTTAGATGATATTAAGCAAAAAATAAGTGAATCTAGTATTATATTTGGTGGTGTATTAGATTATAATGAATTAAAATTATCTCCAACATTAATAAATCTTGGTAGCATTGACAATATAACTATGCAAATGAAAGAAAATGGCATTAATTTACATTCTAGTGTTGATAAAATAAGGGAATTAGATTCTAAGAATTTATTAACATTGCGGATTATGCAAGAAGAGATATTTGGACCTATACTTCCTATTGTAAGCTACAAGAGCATAGAATCTTGTTTATATTTTATAAGATTATTTAACTCTCCACTTGCATTATATTTATTTAGTGATAATAAAGAGATACAAGAATATATAATGCAAAATATTACTTTTGGTGGTGGTTGCATTAATGATTGTGTTTTGCATGTAGCAAATAATTCTTTGCCATTTGGTGGAGTTGGTAATAGTGGTATGGGTATTTATCATGGAAATTTTAGTATAGAGACATTTAGTCGTAAAAAGGGTGTTTATATTGCTACAACATTGTTTGACTTTCCTTTTCGATACCCACCATTTAATAAAAAAATACTTGGTTTAGATAGGTTAAAGATTCTAAGATGGTTATTTAAGTGATTTAATGTTATATGCGATAGGGTTCTTAACTAAACATTAATATATTTTTAAATGTGTGATTTATTTCTTTGTTAATAGGTTTTTAAGTCCAATGCTTACAGCACCACCATCTAATATTGCTTGCACTTCATTTGCTATTGGCGTATATAGGTTATGTTTCTTTGCTATTTCAACTATTGACTTAGCACTATAAACACCTTCTGCAACTTCTCTTAACTCTTCTAAAATTTGTTTTAGGGATTTATTGTTTGCTAACCCAAAACCAACGCGATAATTTCTTGACATTGTGGAGTTTGAGGTTAAAAACAAATCTCCACTACCAGATAATCCTAAAAAAGTTTCTTGCTTTGCACCAAAAAATGCACCAAAACGCGCCATTTCAACAAGCCCACGCGATAATAAAGAAGCTTTAGCATTATTCCCTAACTTTAGTCCATCACAAATTCCACCAGCAATAGCAATTACATTTTTATATGCACCAGCAATTTCAGCACCTATAACATCATTTTGTATATAAGTTTTTATAAAATCAGGAAAACAATTAGAGTATTGTTTGCTTAACTCTTCATTGTTAGAATGTATTACTAAAGCACAAGGCAAATTAGCCATCACCTCTTTTGCAAAACTAGGACCAGCTAGGTAACAAAGCCTGTTTTTTGTAAAATATTGTTCTAAAATTTCATTAACAAATGCACCACTTCCTTGTTCAATTCCTTTACTTGCAACTAAAATATTCATATTTTTTTTGATAGATTCTAAAAAATTTGCATTTTGTATAAATTCACGCAAAAAAGCACTTGCAATAGCTATTATGCAAAGTGGGCGTGAAGAGTTATTATAACATGTTAAAAAATCTTTATAATCTAATTGCATAGGTATATTTGTTTTGTGATTTTTATTATCTGTATTTATGTTGTATTTTTGCAATGAAAGATTTCTTCTTGATAAAACAAAAACTTTATTTTTTTGACTAAAGGCATGTGATAAAGCCATTCCCCATGCACCTCCACCAAACACAAATATATTTTGCATTGTTATTCCCCTAATTCTAATAGTAGATGTTTGTTGTTGATTGTTTCTATTGCTTTTTGTAGTCTCATATTTTCTTCGTATAGAATCTCTTTTTCAGCATGAAGTCTTGATATTTCTCTACTTGTATAATATATATTATTAGAAATAAAAATTTTTGGAACAAAAACGCTTAAAATCAAAAATATAACAAAAAAAGACAT
>JARIAP010000042.1 GCA_029257755.1 Helicobacter sp. | reverse complement strand
TGCATTCCAACCAAGCTTTTTAAGATAATCCATCATAGGAACTGTATCTTTTCTATGCCCATCTCTACCTTTATCGCTTCCGCCTACCGCTTCAAAAAAAACAATGTGTTTTTTCATGACTTCTCCTAAAAATAAAATTAATAAATTTTAACACATTTTTTAAGATATTTTACATTTTTATTTTATTAAAAACATTTTTATAAAAACTAAATTGTTATTCATATGCTAACTAATCTTAAATTTATTAATATGAAAAAATTTTACATTTTCATGTTATAATTATATAGGAATCTTTTTTGCTTTTGTCTAAAAAATAAAGTATTTATACTAAGGGATACAAATGACTAAAATTTTGCATTATTCACTTTGTTTTATATTTTCATTTATTCTTATAGCTTGTTCTAATATAGATTGGAAAGCAGAGTATTATTCAACAGTTTTGCCAACTTATGATTTTGATACAAATGCCCCTACAATTATTGTATCAGATCCATGGGATCTCTCCTCTAAATATTATGCTGGACAGGCCTTAGAAGCCTTTAAGAAAAGAGGGTTTAATAATGTATATTTGCAGGGTCAAATTGAACCATCTTTTGCAAGAAATGTTATATATGTTAGAGTTGCTAAGGAGAGATTAGATCCATCTAGTAACTATCAATACACCTTTAATGCAACAGGTGTATGCAATGTAATAAATGGTGTGCCATCATGTAGTATAGATACAAAAAATGGTGAAGCTACACAAAAAAGTACAAAAAGAATGATTAGAGACTCATATAGAGTTACTTTTGATTGGTATGATGTTTATAAAAGAGTAAGGATTCTGTATGTTGCAGGTAGTGCAGCGGTAGAAAGTGGTAAATATTCTGATTTGCAGGTATTAAGCACATTGCTTAATGATACTATTTTAAGAATGGAATTTAAACGCCCTGTTCAATATGTATATGATGGATCAATCTCATCTGGACATTAATTTATTGGGAAATTTGTATAATGCGTCCAAAAACTTTATCTTATGAATGGATAGAATTTTTAGAAGATGAATTTGATAAGTCATATTTCTTAAATATTGTAGAATGTTATAAAAAAGCACAAAAAAATACTACAATTTTTCCAAAAAGCAACCTTATTTTTAAAGCATTTAATTTAATTTCACCACAAAATATTAAGATTGTTATTTTAGGTCAAGATCCATACCATGGTAGTCATATCATTAATGGAGTTGAGATACCACAGGCAATGGGCTTAAGCTTTAGTGTGCCAAAAGGCATTCCAATACCACCTAGTTTAAATAATATTTATAAAGAAATAGAACAAAGTTTGCATATAAAAATGCCAAATCATGGAGACTTAAGTCAATGGTCTAAAAGAGGTATTTTGTTGCTTAACTCTATATTAAGTGTGCAAAAAGGAATGGCTAACTCACACAAGAACTTTGGTTGGGAGATTTTTACAGATGCTGTAATTTCAAAAATATCTTCTAAATTAAACAATATAATATTTATGCTTTGGGGTAACTTTGCAAAAAAGAAAATGTCTTTGATAGATACTAAAAAACACCATATAATAACAGCTCCACATCCAAGTCCTCTTGCTAAAGGCTTTGTTGGTAGTGGTGTTTTTTTTAAAGCAAATCAAATTTTAGAATCTATGGGACAAGAAACAATAGATTGGAGTATAAGAAATTAATTATGACTTTCATAATTTTAGTTTAACTATATATCATTATATTATTTATAATATTTATATATGTTATATTTATCATATTTAAGAAAGGTTTTTATGGTTTTAAATGTTACAAAGAAATTACAATTTAGTATAGCTAGTGTATTAATTATTGCATTTAGTATATTTGGTGTTCAAAATTGGTTTGATTCAAGAGCAAATTTTATGAAAGCTTCCAATACAAATAAAATATTATTAAGAGATTCTACATTACTATATATAGATAATTATATAAATGAAAAACAGCAAAAATTAATCAATGCAGCAAGAACGCTAGAGCAAAATAGTGAATTTTTAGAAAAAAATAATATTTATGATTTTTTAAATAAAACAGGTAGAATGTCTGGTTATGATGCTTTATATATAGCATATGTAAGTGATGGTGAAGCAATTATGACTAGAAAAGATGAAGATTATAAATACCCAACGATTCTACGATCTAAAAATGGGGAAAAATATAATGCAAACACAAGAGAATGGTTTAAAAATGCACTTGCATTAGGAAAACCCGGATTATCTACACCATATATAGATTTTGTTACAGGGGACTTGGCAATAACATTTTTTGCACCTATACATAAAAATGGTAAAATTGTAGCAGAAATTGTAGGAGATGTATATTTAAAGCAGTTTATAGAAGATGTTAGAAAAACTAAAACCTCCCCAACAAGTAGAACATTAGTTTTTGAAGATTTATTTTATGTAACTCCGGGTAAATTTATTATGAGTGAAGAGGGAAAGCCATTTATAGCTACATTAAAAGAAGGCATGGAAAAAAGTGGAAATAAACCATTTTTATACACTTCACTTTTTGATAATGATGATAGAATGGCAGTGTGTGATAAAACAAAAAATGGATGGATTGTCTGTATAACAAACTCCCAAAGTGATTATGAAAATGATTTAAGACATATTGCAATTAATACATTTTTATGGTTTTTAGGAATCATAATGTCTGTTTTAACTTGTATAATATTTGTTGTAAAATATATTTTAACACCACTAGAAACAATAAGAAAAAATCTTTCTTCATTCTTTAATTACCTTACATACAAACAAGATAAATATGAATCCATAGCTGTAAAAAGAAATGATGAATTTGGTGTAATATCAAATGAAATAAATAAGAATGTTGAATTTATAACTCAACTTCACGAACAAGAACAATTATTACAAAAAGGATTTGAAGAAGTAATACAAGAAATAAAAGAAGGTAGATTTGGCAGACAATTAATTATTAAACCTAAAAATCCAAATATGATCTCTTTGCGTAATTATATAAATGAGATGAGTTCTACTTTATGTGAATATGTAGCTATAGATTTATCAAGAATGTCTAATGCTTTCAAAGAGGCTAATGAAGGTAATTTTACAAATAAAATATATGAACCAATGGGTATGGAAAATCATGTAAATATGCTTATTGATAGTATTTCAAATATGCTAAAAACTTCACAAAAATTAGCTAATACATTAAATAATCAAAGTGATCTATTAAATATTTCTGTAACAAGATTACAAGATAGTTCAGAACAACAAGCAAGTGCATTGCAACAAACTGCTTCATCTATAGAAGAAATTACAAGCTCTATGTCTAATGTTAGTGCTAAAAGTAATGATGTTATACTACAAAGCGAAGATATTAAAAAAATTGTTATTGTAATAAAAGAAATTGCAGAACAAACTAATCTCTTAGCACTAAATGCTGCAATAGAAGCAGCAAGAGCTGGGGAACATGGTAGAGGTTTTGCAGTAGTAGCAGATGAAGTAAGAAAATTAGCAGAAAGAACACAAAAATCACTTGGAGATATAGAATCTAATGCAAATATTCTTGCACAATCTATATATGATATGGTAAATGCCATAGAAGAACAAACAGAGGGAATGAATCAAATAAATCAGCAAGTATCACAATTAGAAATTACGACTACAAATAATTTAGAGGTAAGCAAAGAAACACAAAATATTAGCAACAATGTAGCAAATTTAGCACTTGAGATTTTAAATGATATTAACAAAAAGAAATTTTAAATTTAGGGTTTGCTTAGGGAGACATAGTCGCTGATAAGAGAGGTATAGAATATGGCAATGAGCTAAGAATAAGATATGGGAAAATCATATAATGAAAAGAAAACTTAAAATACTTGTAATTATTTTTATAACACTATTATTGCCTTTTGCTATAGAATTTATAAATTTAATTATTATTTTT
>JARIAP010000177.1 GCA_029257755.1 Helicobacter sp. | reverse complement strand
TTTATTGATTAATAATAAATTTAGCAAATCAAACTTTTCATATCTTTAATAGCTTGTTCTAATCCTACAAATATAGCCCTAGCAATAATACTTTGTCCAATATTTAACTCCTCTATTTCTTGTATTTGTGCTATTTTTGATACATTTATATAATTTAGCCCATGACCTGCATATACATGTAATCCCTCTTTTGAACTAAATTTTGATATAGAAACTAAATTATTTATTTCTATCTCTAAAGATTCTTTTAATTTATCTCTTGAAATATCAAATTCTTTTATACTATTATGAGTGCGAGATAGATTAGAATCTAACATTAATGAAAGGTTTGCATATTTGCCTGTATGTAACTCAATACCGAGTTTTATACCAAGTTTATTTGATAATTCTAAGCTTTTTTCTACACTTTCTTGTGTTGGATCTATAAATAAAGATAAATCTATATTCTTTTTATACAAAGACTCAATTGAATTAAGTAAATGATTGCCTACTAACAAACCACCTTCTGTTGTTACTTCATTTCGTTTTTCTGGAACAAGTGTAACTCTATGTGGTTTAAATTTACACATTATATCTATCATTTCTTTTGTATTAGCACATTCTACATTTACAGGTAAAAAACTAGATTCTATAATACGATATAAATCATTATCGTGTATATGCCTCCTATCTTCTCTTAAATGTATGGTTATTTGATTAGCACCAGATCTCTTTGCTATAAAAATAGCTTCAAGCGGATCTGGATCATTAATACCCCTTGTTTCTCTTAAATATGCTATATGATCTATATTAACTCCTAATCTCATATTTTACCTCTCTTTAAAAAAATATGCTAATATTATAAATATAAATTATATACTTTTTGTAATATTTATAAAGTATTTACAATAAGGGGGTTTTTTGAAAGAGCAAATATGGAAAATTGATACTAAAACTCTGCGTCAAATACAAGATTCTTTATATGAAGTTTGTGGAATTTATCTAACAGATACTCGTCAAACTATGATACAAAATAGAATAAATGCCCTAATGAAAGAATCTATTTGTAAAAATATAAAATCTATTGATGAATTAATATCGCTTGTAAAAACAAATCAACCAATTAAACAAGCTTTTATAAATAGTTTCACTACAAATAAAACAGATCTATTTAGAGAAGCATATCATTTTAGTGATATGTTAAATAGAACTTTGTTACCATTTCTAAAAACAAATAACCCTATAAAAATACTTTGTTCGGCTAGTTCAAGTGGTGAGGAGGCATATTCAATAGCAACAACATGTCTATATGCAAAAAATATTTATAAATCAAATTCTAATATAAAGATAATAGCAACAGATATTGATACAAATATGCTAGAGTTTGCAAAAAAAGGTGTGTATATTTTTGATCCTAGATTAAATAAAATGCCAGATTGGGTAGATGTTGAACAATATTTTGATATTACAAAAAGAATGTCAAATGGGGTATTACAATTAAAAGCAAAGAATAGTATAAAAAATATGATAACATTTCAACAATTAAATCTATTTAGCAAAACATATCCATTTAATTCTAATGATTTTAATATTATTTTTTGTAGAAATGTGCTTATATACTTTAAGCCAAAAGATCAAGAAAGTGTCCTTGCAAAACTTTATAATACACTTAAAATAGGTGGAACATTATATTTGGGACATTCAGAAGATATATTGAGTTTAAGTTCATATTTTGATAGACTTGGTAACAAAACTTTTATAAAAAATTCAGAATCTCTATTGAGTGTTATGTAGGGGTATTAAGGAAACATCATGGCATTACAAAATCAAGACAAAAAAAATAATATATTATCAAAACAAATTGAACAAAAATATCATCCTGATACGGTATTACCTAAAAATCCTTGCACTTTATCGCGTGAAAAACTAATAGTTATAGGTAGCTCTACTGGTGGCACAGAAGCTTTGAGTAAAATATTTGCTGCATTACCAATAGGACTTCCACCTATTGTAGTAGTTCAACATATACCAAAACTATTTTCTACATCTCTTGTATCTCGTCTTGATTCTAATAGTAAAATTAATGTATTTGAGGTTAATTCAAAAATGCAATTACATAATGATTGTGCTTATATTGCAAATGGTGATGCACATGTGGTGCTTAGCTATGAAGCAGGAAAATATCATGTTGCACCACTTAATGCAAATAGAGTTAGTCGCCACAAACCAAGTGTTGATATATTATTTAGAAGTGCAAATAATGTATCTGGTAAAAATACACTTGCTATTATATTAACTGGTATGGGAGATGATGGAATGATTGGAATGAAAGAACTTTTTGATAATGGCGCATACACAATAGCACAAGATGAAGCAAGTTGTGTTGTGTTTGGTATGCCAAAAAAAGCTATTGAGATTGGTGCTATACATGAAATATTACCATTACAAAGGATTCCATCTAGGATAGTTGATTATGCGCATAACAGAATCAATCTAATCAAAACAAAAGAGCCGGAATTAAAATCAAAAGATGATAAAAATACCTAAATTCATATATATTAGGCATTAGAACTAAAGCTTATATTTAATATGTATTCAAGAAAATATTTTAGAATCTACATTAAAAGATATTGGAGTATATATGGAATTTTTAGAAAAAATCTTTTTTGACTTGCCTATATTAGCAAGTTTCTTAGGTGGTATATTAAATTTTCTTGCCCCTTGTATTTTACCGCTTATCCCCTCTTACATGAGTTATATTTCTGGTGCTGGATTAAATGATCCTAGTAATTATTCTAGATTCAATATGCTTAGAAACGCAATGCTTTTTATATTTGGCTTTAGCCTTGTATTTTTCTTGCTTTTCTTAGCAATGATAAATATAATTGATAATTTCTTTAACTATCCCATTGTTAGATATATATCAGGTGGATTAGTTATTATATTTGGATTGCATTTTTTAGGAATTTTTAAAATCTCATTTTTATATAGAACAAAACAATTAAATTTAACTAAATTAGAACAAAATAAGGTCTTAAAAATCATAGCACCATTTATAGTTGGTGTAGGATTTGCTGCTGGTTGGACTCCATGCACTGGACCAATTGTTAGCTCAATAGCCTTACTTGCCTCTGCGAATCAAGATCTAGCAATAGCTTCTAGCTTTGCATTTATAGTTGGGTTATCACTACCTTTTATTCTTTTAGCATTATTCTTAGAAAAAGGTTTAAATTTAATTAGAAAAGCAAAAAAACAAATGGAAATAATAGAAAAAGTATGCGGATTATTTCTAATATTTATAGGAATATTAATAAT
>JARIAP010000143.1 GCA_029257755.1 Helicobacter sp. | reverse complement strand
CGGTGGTCCTGGTGGGACTGCAGCAGGAATAAAAGTAACAACTTTTGCTGTTCTTGTAGCACTTTCAATAGCAATAATTAAGAATCAAAAAAATACTATTTTACTTAGTAGAACTATACCTCAAGATATAGTATCAAAAGCATTTTGTGTATTTATAATAGCTATTGTATATTTATCTTTATCTAGTTTTTTATTATCTATTTTTGAACCAGATATTAGATTTTTACCACTTTTATTTGAGGTTGTTTCTGCATTTAGCACAGTTGGAATGTCAATGGGAGATGGTGGAATTTTAAGTCTTTGTGCAGATTTTAATACAATTGGATTAATGATTATTATGATTTTAATGATTTCTGGTAAAATTGGAATTTTAGCCTTTACTCTTATATTTATGGGTGGGACAAAAACAAAACATACTCAATATATACAAGAAAAAATTTTAATATAAGGAAATATATAATGGCAAAAAATTATGCAGTTCTAGGTTTAGGTAAATTTGGCTATCATGTAGCATTAGGGCTTGTAGAAAATGGAGAAAATGTAATTTTATGCGATAATGATGAAACAAGTTTTGTTAAATTAAGGGATAAAGCTGAACAAATTTATATACTTGATTGCACAGATAAAATAGCGTTAAAAGAAGCTGGTGTAAGTGATTTAGACATAGTAATTGTTAGTATAGGTGAAAATATTGAAGCAAGTATTTTAACTGTTATGGCATTAAAAGAGCTTAATAATAAAAAAATAATTGCAAAGGCAATATCTGGCACACATGGAACTATACTTGAAAAATTAGGAGTTGATGAGGTTGTATATGCAGAGAAACAAGCTGCAAATAGGTTATTAAGTGAAATCACAGAATCAAATATAGAAGAAATTGAGATAAGTGCAAATATGCATGCTTGTAAAGCTATAATATCTAATTATTTTGTAAAGAGAAGTGTTGGGACAATAAGAGAAGAAGATAATGTAAGAATTGTAGCAATTCGTAGGGGTGAAACATGGAATATTGATGTAGAATCTGATTTTATTTTACAAAGAGGAGATGTTGTATTATTTTTAGGAGAAGTAGAACATATTTCTCATATTTTAAAAACAATAGAAAGCTAATCAATAAATGATTGCATTTATAAAAAATATGATAAAATTCCATATTCTTATTAAGGTAATTATATGAAAAATAATAAAATAGAAATAGTTAGCACAATTAATGCACCACAAGCAATAGGACCATATTCACAGGCAATTATCATTAATAATATGATATTTACTTCTGGACAAATACCACTATTACCAAATGGAGATTTTTTAGATTCTGATATAGAATCTCAAACTCATCAAGTATGTAAAAATTTATTAGAAGTATTAAAAGAAGCTAAAAGTGATTTACAACATGTTATAAAAACAACAGTTTATCTTAGTAGCATGGAATATTTTACAAAATTTAATGAAGTATATTCTCAATATTTTACACATAAACCTGCTCGTAGCACAATCGCTGTTAAAGAATTACCAAAAGGAAGTAAAGTAGAGATTGAATGTATAGCAATAAAAAATAATAGTTAATAAGTTATCTTATACTCCACTTATTGATGCTATATATAGTATAATACTAAAATTATATAAAATTAAGGAATTTAGTAATATTTATTATTAAAGACTATTTTATTATCTGTTATTAATATTCTCTGGATACATATCATGTTTCCATAAACGCTCTTTTGCCATTTCTTCAAACTCACTATTATTTTTTCCATAATTTACATATGGGTCTATACTTAAGCCACCTCTAGGGGTGAATTTACCCCAAACTTCAATGTATCTTGGTAGTAAAAGATTAATTAAATCATTTGCAATCTTATTAACACAATCTTCATGAAAACCACCATGATTTCTAAAACTAAACAAATATAATTTTAGAGATTTTGATTCTACAATATATTTATCCGGTATATAACTTATGTAAATAGTGGCAAAGTCTGGTTGATTTGTAATAGGACATAATGAAGTAAATTCTGGACAATTAAACTTTATGAAATAATTTCTATTTATATGAGGATTTTCTACACATTCTAACAATTGTGGATTATAATCAAATATATATTCTACTTTATTTCCTAATTTAGTTAGTTTATTATTTTCTTTTACCATCAATTACCTCGATTTATAAAAATTAATTAAAAAAATTTATTTAAAATCTTTCAAAAGTAATTTATGCGTATCCATTACACCTATACCTCTATCAAGCATATCTTGTGCTATTTTTTGAGCATTATTTAATGAGTGCATTTTTGCTGTGCCACATTGATATATATTTAACTCTGGTATTTGATCTTCACTTGTCAATCTTAATATATCACGCATACTTTTTTCCCATGCCTCCTTAACTTCATAAACACAGGGCATACCAATTACGCTCATATAAAATCCTGTTCTACATCCCATAGGAGATATATCAATTATTTCAACTTTAGAATTATTTAAATGATCCCTCATAAAACCTGCAAATAAATGTTCTAGCGTATGAATACCTTTTTCATCTAAAATTTCTTTATTTGGTTTGCAAAATCGTAAATCATAAACAGATATTTTATCACCATTTGGCGTTTCCATACCTTTTGCAAATCTAACTGCTGGTGCTGGCATAATTGTATGATCAACTTTAAAACTATCTAATAATGGCATAATAACTCCTAAAAAATAAAATTAAATAAAATATTATAGTTAAATTATACCTAATTTTATTGTAAAATTTCATTTTATTTTTAATATTTTCATAAAGGAGAATTTACAATGGTTTTGAATTTTAATAAAATGTTTGGAAGTGCATTAATTTTTAGTTTAATTATTACTGGTTGTGCAAGTAAAAAAGAGGTTGAACATAAAAACATAGCAAAGTGTGAGAATTATAAAAATTTTGCAAGTGCTACATTTGAGATTGAAGGAGATATGACTGAAATAGTAGAAAAAACCGCAAAAAAAGCTTTAACAAAAAGTTGCTTTAAAAAATCTGAAAATAGCAATTCAAATCTAAGAATCAAAATAGAAACAACAAAGACATTACACACAGAGAGTGGTTTTATAAAAGATAAACATGACAATACACTTAGTCTTGTTATATATGCTATAATGCTAATTCCAACAGAACAAGGTGGATTAACAACATTAACTAGCAAACAAACTGCAAAACTTAATTATAAATCTGAACCTATTGCTGATTTAGGTAGTAAAGCTGAAATAACAGATGAGGAAGTAATTGAATTTGTAGAAGATAATACATTAGCAGCACTTAAAAATTTATTTAACGATATACCATAAAGTTATATAAAATATTTTTAAATGACAAAATATAGTATATTTTAGTATAATCTATGTATAGTTTATGTATAGTTGCATTTATTTAAAAATATAAATTAAAAAATAATTGAATATACAATACAATTTTTATAATAAGTAAATTACAATTTTACAAAATTAAATAATATATTTAATAAAATTGAATAATCAATATTATATAATATATTTGGGTTAAACAAAAAATATTATAATTTTCTTTCATTAATACTAATGTTAAAGGAGATAATTATGTTTAATTTGAGACAATTACCTTACAATAAGGATTCTATGGGAGATTTTTTAACTCCTGAAACTTTTGACTATCATTATGGAAAACATCATCAAACATATGTTACAAATCTTAATAACCTTATTAAAGGTGGTGAATTTGAAAATGCCGAGTTATATGATATTATTAAGAAATCAAGTGGTGGTTTGTTTAATAATGCTGCACAAGTTTATAATCATGACTTTTATTGGGATTGTATAGCACCAAATGATACAAACATGAGTGATGAATTAAAAAATGCAATTGATGCTGAATTTGGTTCATTGGATAAATTTAAAGAGCAATTTATACAAGCATCTACTACATTATTTGGTGCTGGTTGGTGTTGGCTTGTTTATAATCCAGATACCACTAAACTAGAAATAATACAAACTAGTAATGCTGCAACACCTATTACAGAGGATAAAGTTCCTGTATTAGTTGTAGATGTATGGGAACATGCTTATTATATTGATCATAGAAATGCGCGTCCATCATATTTAGAAAAGTTTTTTGCACATATTAATTGGAATTTCGTTTCAAAAGCTTATGAATGGGCTAAAAAGGAAGGGATAAATTCAATTAGATTCTATACAAATGACATTCATAAAAAATAATATAGATTCATAAAAATTATTGTAATAAAGCTATTTTTATTTATAAATAATTTAAAAAAAGCTTTATTTTAACTTTATAATATCTTATTTTCTATTAAATATATTTAATTTATTGTAAATTAGGAGATAATGATATAAAATCAATTATCATTTCATTTTGATTAAAAATATGATTGCAACTCATGGATATTGCAAAAACTTTAAAATTTGAGAATCTTTTTTCTTTTTTACGCAAAAGTAATATTCTTTTTTCTATATATTCTATGCTTACAAAAGGCACACATAGAAAAATAATTTGTTTAGATATATCAATAAAATCACAATAATCGCTATGTGTAAGATAAAATCCTTTTGATAACAATTCTAAAAAAATCATATTTTCATATACTCTATTAAAATGTCTAGAATCTGCAAATTCGGATAAAGAAAAATCATATAAATATAATTTATATTTTTTATTATTTTTAGAATCTATATCATCAATATGCTTACAAATATGTAAAATACTCTCTTTACACAAATTATCTATTAGAGAATAAATTCTGTCTTTTGATATTTTTAACCTCTGTTTTAAATATTGATATATTGCATTTGTGCTAGTTTTTATAGATTGGAATGATAAAATATTAATAAATATTAAGAAATCGTCTTTTAATGATAATTTCATAATTTGCCATTTATATTCTCTTTTTTTATAATCTGGAATAAAAAATATTTCAGGATTATTGCCATCTTTTATAAAATTTGATAGCAATGTTTCAACATTTAGATTTCTTTTATCAAATCCTAAATATTCATCAAAACTCAATCCTAAAACACGCAATTTTTTAAAATCTTTTGGACATTCAGTGAATTTACCAATATAAATACATTGTATATTAAAATCTATATCACATATAAAGTTGTTTAAAAAATTGTCAATTATTAGAAGTTGAGTTTGTTTTGCAATAGTTTTTATTGCTTGTTGTTCTCTTAAATATAAATCTTTTGAAAAAAGCATGTCTAAATTTATATAATGAAAATGTTGAAAAGTTTGTGCATACCATAAACTAAGTAAAGTTTTACCACTATTTGGAGCACCATATATATATGTTTTATTGTGATTTATATTTATACTTCTTGGTAAAAAAGTTTTGATTTTAGGGCTATAATCTATCATGAAGATCCATTAATGCTTAAATAAATACAGATTCTATCATGATATGTAAAAGTATATGTAAATATTATCTTGCATCTATACCAAATGCACGAATCATTGCAAAAAACACCTCTGTATTATCCATAACGCCCTTAAAATATTCACTACCAATGCCCTCTGCCATTAACACTACATCATCTGCTGCATGAACTTCTTGGTCTTCATTTTGTGGTATATTACCAACATATTCTTCACCATTTGCTTTTGGATTTGCTATATTTTTACCATCTTTGTAAATTGTTGGTGATATTGGCGTATATTTTAAACGATAATCTGCCTTATAATCTGGGTGATTTGCATATTGTATTGCAAGTGTTATATCTGGATTTGGATCATCTGGAAAACCATCTTTATTTTTATCTTCAAAAGTTGGAAACAACGAATTTGCATAAGTTCTAACAGCTTCTCTACCACTTTTTCCATCAAGTTCATGATATGTTCCTGTAATGCTTGCACCATGTGCATGATCTGCTACCACAATTATAAGGGTATCTTTATTTTTATTTGCAAAATCCCTTGCCATTTTTACTACTTTATCAAACTCTATTGTATCATAAGTAGCTCTTTGCCAATCCATCTTATGTAATTGCTTATCAATACTTGCACCTTCCACCATTAGAAAAAAACCTTCTTTATTTTTACTAAGCACATTTAATGCTGACATTGTCATATCAAGCAAACTTGGTTGATTATTGAACTTACCTAATACTTCTGGATTTTTTAATATTTCTCTATCTAAATATACATTTAAATTATCATTATGATATAGTCCTAATAATTTTTTAGCATTTTTAGATTGATTTAATAATTCATTTTTATTAAAAGATATACTATATCCATTTTTAGCATAGTATTTTAATAAATCCATAGAATCTAGACGAACAGAATCTTTATTTTCTTTGGGTATAAAATGTTGCAAACCACCCCCTAAAAGCACATCTATATCTTGTTTTAAATATGCTAAAGCAATTGCATTTTGTTCATTTCTTCTTCTTGTATGTGCTACAAATGCAGCTGGAGTTGCATCTGTTATATTTGCTGTTGTTACAAGCCCTATACTCTTATTGCTTTTTCTTTTTAAAATTTCAACTATATTTTCTATTTTTGGATCATCAAATGGATCACTTGTGCTATCTTCATATACACCCATAGCATTTACTACACTTTTATGTCCTGTTGCATAAGCTGAAGCGGAATTTGCAGAATCTGTAGTAAGAGAATCATAGCCAGAAGTAGTAATTAATGCCATTTTATCTAATTTTTCCATTTCTAAAATATCATTATATTTACCTTCCTTTATACCTTTTGACAAAATTCTTGCCATTTGTTTTGCTTGTAAGCTCATACCATCACCAATAAGCAATATTACATTTTTTGCACTTTTTTTTGCCTTTTGATAAACTACTTTGTATGTAATCTTTGAGTTATAATTTGATGTTTTTGCTTCTACATTTATCAAACCTATTTGTTTAAAAGATACAGAATTTATACGATAAGAAGTAATATTATCTTTTACCCATATAATTGCATCTTTATTGAAAAATTCTTGTGCATTAACTCCATTAATTGTAACATTTATAGAATCTCTTTGTAAGTTGTTATTTCTAAATTCAACTAAAAAATCAAACTTTTGCCCAACTATAAATTTAGCATTATCTATTGGCAAGATTCTTATATTATTTGAATATGCCATGTTGCTACATATTAATAAAACAAACAATACTAAAAACTTTGCAATATTTACTATAATATTTTTTACAATCATTATAAAACCCCTTATTGAATTTATCGTTGCATTTCTTTTGAAATGTCAATTACATTACCATTTTCTAAATTTATTCTATAAATTTCACGCAAAACATTACCACTTACACCAAGTTCAACTATCGAAATATTATTAAATTTAACCTTTATGCCTTTAGTGAGAATAGAATTTAATTCATCTGCTAGATCTAATAACTCTTTTTCAAGTTTTGATTCTAAATTTTGCATACTATAAATAAATGTAACATGCGGTCTATACATTCTCTCTTCTTTTCCATTAATAATTCTATTTAATCCATTCACACCTAAATCTCTAATCTGTGATTTTACCTCATCATTAGAATCTTTATAAACAAAACCACTTACTCTTGGTAATGGAGAGCTTCTTAATGGAGAAAGTGTCTTTGTAACTTCAAAGTTGTATTTCATAATAATTTCGTAATTAGAATCTTTTAATACATTAATATCAAACCACCACGGCATTTTAGAGTTTTTAGAAGCTTTAACTAAACTAAAACCATTTAGTGTAAGAGTAAATGGCTTTGGTGGTTTTGGCAATAATTTTAGAATTTTTTGTGGCAAAAAAATATCATCTGTATGTAAATGTATTATTGTTATATGTGGTATATTTTTTCTATTTAAAGCATCATTTACATTATAAAGGGTTAGCTTTTCATTAAGCAAACCAAAATATATATTATCTAGCTTTTTCATATCATTTTTAGGAACAATATACACTAAACCATAAGTTTTTTTATGTGTGCCAAGTTCATTAGTTTCTAGTGAGCTATTATCAATATGATTTGAATATACAAAAAATATGCAAGAAAATAAAATAAAAATATATTTAAACATAAATAAATCCTTAATAAAATTTATTTATTTTAGATTCTAAGTGTAAAATTTTATATATATTTAAATCAAAAATAAGTAAAATTACTTTATTTATATTTAGTTATGTCAAATATGAAATTAATTTGATATTAATATTTTAATATCTATTTTAAAAACATATTAAGTAACTTTACAATGACTTTTGTAGATTATTTGCATTTTGCATCCATTTATAAAGTGCTTCCCAATCTTCATCAATGATATATTGTTTAGATTCTAATAAATGTTTTTCAAATTCTTCAATAGCATTTATTAAATGTGTTTTGTTGTGTTTAAAAATATCTTTCCATGTAGTTGGAGAACTATTTGATAGTCTTGACATACTACGAAATCCACCACCAATTAAAGCTAATATATTTTCTGGTTCTTCTTGAGATAATACCGTATTTGCAAGAGCAAAACTTAGTATGTGTGGCAAATGGGATATATAGGCTACATGTTTATCATGATTTGCTGAATCCATTTTAATAATTTGCATTCCAATATTTACAAAAATTTCTTTTGTAAAAGCTATTTGAAACGCACCACTTTTATCTACATCTGTTAAAATCAAGATTTTATTTTTAAATAAATCTTTTTGTGCTGCCTTTGGACCACTATTTTCTGTCCCACTCATAGGGTGAACTCCTACATAATTTTTTCTTATTAATGAATCAATAGAATGACTAATATTATATTTAGTGCTACCTAAATCAATTATTGTTTGTGTTGGTGAAAGCTCTTTAAAATTATTTACTAATGGCACAACAACATCAAGAGGAATTGCTATAAAAATTACATCACATTGATATATTTCTTCTAAATTAGTGCATTCATCAAC
>JARIAP010000139.1 GCA_029257755.1 Helicobacter sp. | reverse complement strand
GGTGGAAAGGCACTTTTTGGTGGGCAAAGATTTGGGGAAATGGAAGTATGGGCATTAGAAGCTTATGGTGCAGCACACACATTAAAAGAAATGCTAACAATCAAATCTGATGATGTAAATGGTAGAAAAGAAGCTTATGAGGCAATTACAAAAGGTTATCCTATAGGAGATTCTGCTATTCCAGAAACTTTTTATGTTTTAACTAAGGAATTGCAATCATTAGCATTAGATGTTAATGTGTATAGTGAAGGTGAAGAAGAACCTTTAGTTATTAGTGAAAATGAAAAAGAGCGACCAAAAGATTTTAGTGCTTTTCAAATAGTATTAGCAAGCCCAGAAAAAATACGCTCATGGAGTAGAGGGGAAGTAAAAAAACCAGAGACAATAAATTACCGCACCTTAAAACCAGAAAGAGATGGTTTATTCTGCACAAAGATATTTGGACCAACAAGAGATTATGAATGTCATTGTGGTAAATACAAAAAGGGACGCTATAAAGATCTTGTATGTGAAAAATGTGGTGTAGAAGTTACAACAGCAAAGGTTCGTCGTTCAAGAATGGGGCATATTGAGCTTGTAACACCTGTGGCACATATTTGGTATGTAAGCTCATTGCCTAGTCGTATAGGAACGCTTTTAGGTGTTAAGATGAAAGATCTTGAAAGAGTGCTTTATTATGAAGCATATATTGTTAAAAATGCAGGTGATGCTTATTATGACAATGAATCTACAAAAAAAGTGATGAAATATGATGTGCTTAATGAAGAGCAGTTTAAAAATTTACATGGACGCTTTGAATTAACAGGATTTGAAGCACAAATGGGTGGTGAAGCAGTTAAAGAATTATTAGAAGAGCTAGATTTAGTTGATTTGTTGCAATCTTTAAAGGCAGATATTGCTTCTACTAATTCAGAAGCAAAAAAGAAACTTTTAGTTAAGAGACTTAAAGTTGTAGAAAGCTTTCTTGCATCAGGCAATCGTCCAGAATGGATGATGCTTAGCGTATTACCTGTATTGCCACCAGATTTACGACCACTTGTTGCACTTGATGGTGGTAAATTTGCTGTTAGTGATGTTAATGATTTGTATAGACGCGTTATAAATAGAAATCAAAGATTAAAGAGATTATTGGAATTGGATGCACCAGAAATTATTGTGCGTAATGAAAAAAGAATGTTGCAAGAAGCTGTTGATGCATTATTTGATAATGGTAGAAATTCTAATGCGGTTAAAGGTGCAAACAAGCGACCGCTTAAATCACTTTCAGAAATTATCAAAGGGAAGCAAGGTAGATTTAGACAGAATCTACTTGGGAAAAGAGTGGATTTCTCTGGAAGAAGTGTTATTGTAGTTGGACCAAATTTAAGAATGGATCAATGCGGATTGCCTAAAAATATGGCTATTGAATTATTTAAACCACACTTGCTTGCAAAACTTGAAGAAAAAGGACATGCAAAGACAATTAAAACTGCAAAACAAATGATTGAGCAAAAATCAAATGAAGTTTGGGAGTGTTTGCAAGAAATTATTGAGGGTTATCCTGTTATGTTAAATCGTGCTCCTACATTACATAAGCAATCAATACAGGCATTCCACCCAAAATTAATAGATGGCAAAGCTATACAATTGCATCCACTTGTATGTTCGGCATTTAATGCTGACTTTGATGGGGATCAAATGGCAGTGCATGTGCCTTTGTCTAAAGAGGCTATAACAGAATGTAAAGTCTTAATGCTTAGTTCTATGAATATTTTACTTCCTGCAAGTGGCAAACCAGTAGCAGTGCCAAGCCAAGATATGGTTTTAGGGCTTTATTATTTAAGTCTTGAAAAAGCAGATTCTAAAGGCGAACATAAGTTATTTTCAAACTTTAATGAGATAGCACTTGCTATGGAGTTTGATGAGCTTGATATTCATAGTGTAATTCGTGTAGTAATTGATAGACATGTTATTTCAACTACTGCAGGTAGAATGATATTAAAATCTATATTACCAGATTTTGTATTACCACATTTATGGAATCGTGTCTTGAAAAAGAAAGATATTTCAAATCTTATTGATTGTGTGTATAAAGAGGGTGGCGTTGGTGAAACCGCTAGTTTTCTTGATAACTTAAAAGATATAGGATTTAAATATGCAACTAAAGCGGGTATTTCTATTTCTGCTGCTGATATTATTATTCCAGAATCTAAATCACAAATGATTATGGAATCTAAAGAGAAAGTTCGTCAAATTCAAATACAATCTGAACAGGGTGCTTTAACAAGTCAAGAAAGATATAATAAAATTATCGATGTTTGGACAGAAACAAATGATAAGATGGCAAAAGAAATGATGGAAATAGTAGAAAAAGATAGGGGTGGTTTTAACCCTATTTATATGATGGCAGATTCTGGTGCAAGAGGTAGTGCCACACAGATTAGACAATTATCTGCTATGCGTGGGCTTATGGCAAAGCCAGATGGTAGCATTATTGAAACACCTATTATTTCAAACTTTAAAGAAGGTTTAAATGTGCTTGAATACTTTACTTCAACACATGGTGCGAGAAAAGGTTTAGCAGATACTGCTTTAAAAACTGCAAATGCGGGTTATCTCACTAGAAAACTTATTGATGTGAGTCAAAATGTAAAAATTACAATGGAGGATTGTGGCACACATGAGGGCGTAGAAATAACAGATATTGCTATAGGTAATGAAATGATTGAGCCATTACAAGAAAGGATTGTGGGTAGAGTTACTGCTGCAGAAGTGCATGATAGTATATCAAAAGAAGTGTTAGTGCAAGAGGGCAAACTTATTACAGAAGAGATTGCAGAACAAATTAAAAATGCAGGTGTGCGTGCCGTAAGCATTAGAACTCCTGTAACATGTAAAGCACCAAAAGGTATTTGTGCTAAATGCTATGGGTTAAATCTTGGTGAAGGCAAGATGAGTAATTCTGGGGATTCTGTAGGTGTTATTGCAGCACAATCTATTGGTGAGCCCGGAACTCAGCTAACACTTAGGACATTCCATGTTGGTGGGACAGCAAGTAGAAGTCAAGAGGAAAATCAAATTATTGCAAATAAAGAAGGCTTTATACGCTATTATAATATTAAAACATATAAGAATAAAGAAGGTAAGCATATTATTGCAAATAGGCGAAATGCTTCTGTATTGCTTGTTGAGCCAAAGATTAAAGCACCTTTTGATGGTATTTTACAGGTTGAGAATGCACATGATAAAATTATATTAATTCTTAAAGGTGAAAATGAAGAAAAAACCTATGAAGTTAATAAAAGTGATATTGCAGCACAAAGAGAACTAGCAGGTGTTATTGGTAAAATTGAAGGTAAAATTTATATTCCACATTATACAGGGCATAAGGTAAAGGCTGGTGGTAGTATTGCAGATGTTATTAAAGATGGTTGGAATGTCGGCAATCGTATTCCTTATGCGAGTGAATTGCATATACAAGATAATGAACCTATTTCACAAGATATATATGCAAATGCTGATGGAGTTGTGAAATATTATAGACTTGTTTCAGATGAATTACAAAGATATCATGAAGTTACACAAGGTATGCTTGTAAAAGAAAAAGGTATTTTTGCAGTTATTGCAGATTCTAATGATAGAGAAGCATGTAGGCATTATATAGCAAGAGGCTCTAAAATAGAAGTAGGTGATAACGCAGAGGTAAAAAAGACTACTTGTATTTCTAATAAAAATAACGATAAAGATGCACTTGTTGCATCATGGGATGCCTATAATACGGTTGTTATTGCTGAAGAATCTGGTGTTGTAAGATATAAAGATATTGTTGCAGGCACAACCGTTATTGAAAAAGAAGATGAAAAAACACATGTGAAATCTTTAACCGTGCAAGAATATATCCCACAAGGCTATAAACCTGCCATTATAGTAGTAGATTCTAAAGGCAAAGAACATATGTATAATTTAGAACCAAAAAGCGTATTGCTTGTTGAAGATGGCATCAATGTAGAGTTAGCAGATATTTTATCAAAAGTACCAAAAGCAACAATCAAATCAAAAGATATTACAGGTGGTTTGCCTCGTGTTTCTGAATTATTTGAAGCAAGGAAACCAAAAGATGTTGCTGTATTAGCAGAGATTGACGGACATGTTAGTTTCGGTAAAGCAATTCGTGGAAAAGAGAGAATTGTAATAACAGCTGAAGATGGAAGACAAAGTGAATATTTAGTTGATAAAACAAAGCAAATTTTAGTTCGTGATGGTGAATTTGTTCATGCAGGTGAAATGCTTAGTGATGGTGTTATGAGTAGCCACGATATTTTAAGAATCAATGGTGAAAAAGAGCTATATAAATATATTGTAAGTGAAGTTCAACAAGTTTATCGTAGGCAGGGTGTTAGTATTTCAGATAAACACATAGAAATTATTGTTTCTCAAATGCTAAGGCAAGTTAAGATTTTAGATAGTGGAGATACAAAATTTATAGAGGGTGATGTTGTTAGTAGAAGACTTTTTAGAGAAGAGAATGAAAAAATGTTATCACAAAGTCGTAATCCAGCCATTGCAGAACCAGTATTGCTTGGTATCACAAGAGCTGCTATTAGCAGTGATTCTATTATTTCTGCGGCTTCTTTCCAAGAAACTACAAAGGTTTTAACAGAGGCAAGTATATCTGCTAAGAAAGACTTCTTAGAAGATTTAA
>JARIAP010000135.1 GCA_029257755.1 Helicobacter sp. | reverse complement strand
TAGAATTAAGGATACCATTAAGGTTTATAATTTGCAGAATTTTTTTAGAATACTTGTTTTTTGTTTAATTGTTGGAGGTGGATTTTATCTAACTTTTCCATATAACCTTGGTAGTGCAGATTTATATGCAACATTTAAAAGCATTGGAATCACTATTATTTTAACTGCCGGAGGAGTTTTTATTGGCATTATTGTTGGTTTTTTACTCGCATTTTTACGAATGCTTGATATAGTAATTTTAAACTTTATTATTGATGAATATATTGACATATTACGTGGAACTCCACTTTTAATACAACTTTTAGTTTTTGCATATATAGTTTTTGCTACGCTTAATGATAATTTTGTTGCGGCTTTAGTTGCTATAGGATTAAATTCATCAGCATATATAGCAGAAATTATTAGAGCTGGAATACAAAGCGTAGATAAAGGGCAGATGGACGCTGGTAGAGCTATGGGACTTAATTATGCCACAACAATGAAAACGATTATTTTACCACAAGCTATAAAAAATATTTTACCTAGTTTAGCAAATGAATTTATAGTAGTTTTTAAAGAAACTTCAGTAGTTGGGTTAATAAGTGTAAATGATTTGACTATGCAAGCAAAAACTCTTCAAGCAGTTTTATATAGCCCAACACCTTTCATATTTGCGGCGATTGTATATTATATGTTTGTTAAAATATTTTCTTGGCTTACAAAACTCTTAGAATGGGAGTTAAGAAAACATGATTAAAGTTGAAAAACTAGTAAAAAGCTATGGGGAACATATTATTCTTAATGGAATTACAACGCAAATAAAGGAAGGAGAAGTAGTATCAATAATAGGACCTAGTGGTGGAGGTAAAAGCACTTTTTTGCGATGTTTAAATTTACTTGAGATTCCAACTAGTGGAAAAATATTTGTAAATAATATAGATATTATGGATCCTAAAACAAATATTAATAAAGTGCGTCAAAAAGTTAGCATGGTATTTCAGCATTTTAATTTATTTAACAATAAAAATGTTTTAGAAAATTTGACTTTAGCACCAATTAAAACAAAAATAATGACTAAAGAAGAAGCTATACAAAAGGCAAGATTATTGCTAAAAAGAGTCGGTTTGACAGATAAAGAAAATGTAAAGCCATCAAAATTATCAGGTGGACAAAAACAAAGAATAGCAATAGCAAGGAGTCTTTGTATGAATCCAGATGTAATTTTATTTGATGAACCAACTTCAGCACTTGATCCAGAAATGGTAGGTGAGGTTTTATCTTTAATGCAAGAATTAGCAAAAGATGGTATGACTATGGTTGTTGTAACTCACGAAATGGGATTTGCAAAAAATGTAGCAAACAGAATCTTATTCATGGAGCAGGGGCAAATTACTGTTGATGATTGCCCGAATAAGATTTTTAATGCTCCAAACAATGAACGATTGAGAGAATTTCTCAATAAAGTTTTAAATCATTAAAGAAAGGAGCAGAAATGCTAAAGTTACTTAAGTTATTATGTGTAGGATTTGTATTTTTCTTTGTTGCATGTGGATCAGGAGATGACAATAAGGATAAAAATAGTGTAAAAGATTCCATAACTTTAAGAGTTGGTTTAAATGCGGAATACCCTCCATTTGAATATAAAGAA
Source organism: Helicobacter sp. (assembly GCA_029257755.1). GTDB lineage: Bacteria > Campylobacterota > Campylobacteria > Campylobacterales > Helicobacteraceae > Helicobacter_A. The sequence goes on along the minus strand of JARIAP010000135.1, from coordinate 1,465 downwards.
AATGACAAAATAGTTGGGTTTGACATTGATTTGCTTGATGCTATTAGCAAAAGGGCTAATTTTCAATACACAATTAATCACATGAGTTTTGATGGATTGATCTCAGCCCTTAAAGCTGGTAAAATAGATATGATCATGTCTGGTATGAGTGCTACAAGTGAAAGAATGCAACAAGTTGATTTTAGTGTGCCATATTATGAGGGTAGAACACTTTTTGTAAAGCGTAAAAATAGCGAGGACATAATAGATAAAGATAGCATTAGAAATAAAAGGGTTGGTGTATTTATAGGCACTGTTCAAGAACAAGCCATAAACAAAATTAGAGATGAATATAACATACAAGTTGTCCCTAGTGATAGCATTTTTGGTGTAATTATGAATCTAAAAAAAGATAAAGTAGATGTAGCATTAGCCGATTATGCTACTGCACAAGGATACTTAAAAGAAAACTTAGATCTTATTGGCTTTTATGATGAAAGTGATGGTAGCGAAGGTTTTTCTATAGCATTTGATAAACATAAACATGCAGATATATTAGATAAGATTAATAAGGCAATACAAGAGATTAAAGAAAGTGGTGAATATGATAAAATTTTAGAAAAATACAATTTAAAATAATATCATGAATATTATAAAATAGATTATAGTTAGTTTTACACATGCTTATGATGAAAAATATCATTAAATTTTATAATTATATAATTTTAATGATTTATATAACTTTAATCTATTCTTAAATTAAATTTTAACAACGCAATATACAATAAAATTAGAAAAAATATTAAATCACAAAAACCCTTTAAATAAGTCTTGTTGTATTTTTATATTATTATAATTAATAAAATTCTTATTGAATATAATTATTAAACATTTAAAACTAAGCAACACATTATAAAAATTTAGAAACATTAAATCACATTTTAAATAAAAAATAATATTTAATTATAAAAAATACAAAACTAACTAAATATAGTTTTAAAATATCTAAAATTATATTTAGTTGTCTAGTTTTATTATAAAACATTATAATAATTATTTTTCAAAGTATGATATTGCATGATTTACAATCAAAATAAAGATAAAATTTACATTTATTTAAATAATTTTATATATTACTACATAATCGTTCATATATAGATTATTATTTAACATGTTTTAATAGACTTAAATGCTATTTATTGGATATATAAGATATATTTCAAGCAGTAAAAACAATACAAAATATATTAATGAGATAAAATAAAAAATATTATAATATAAACTACATTAAAACACTTTCCAACGCAAGCCAAATTCTGCAAGTATAGTAAAATCATGTTGAAAATATCTATCCTGCAACCATGTCCCAACCTTAATAGCTGCAAATGGTGTAAGCTTTTTGTATTGAGGGATTGGGTTATGATAGATTCCAATAGCAAAGATTCCATGCCGCCATATGCCATTATATGAAGCTACTTGCTCAATA
>JARIAP010000131.1 GCA_029257755.1 Helicobacter sp. | reverse complement strand
TAGGTAGCCTTATATGTATATTATTTATGATTGGGTTAGGTTTTGCAGGGCTTTCTAGCACCATATCCTTGCTTGAGCCTGCTGTTAAATGGTTAGAAGATAAAACAAATAAAAATCGTGTTTTTTTATCATGGGCTGTTGGAATTGTTGTATTTATTGTAGGTTCTGTATTAATTCTTTCATTAAACAATAATCATAAAGAATTAATGATTGCAAGCAAATCGTTGTTTGATTGGATGGATTGGATTAGTGCGAATATTATTATGACATTTGGTAGTTTGTTATCAACATTATTTGTTGGATATGCTATTAAAAAAGAGCATTTAAGAGAATGGACGAAGTCATATTTAACACCTATTATGTTTAATGTATGGCTTTTTTCTATCCGCATATTAGCACCGCTTATGATAAGTGCTATCTGTATCTATAGCATTTATGATTTAACGCACCCAAAACAAAAGCAGCCAGTAGAGCAACAAAAGACCAAACAAGTAGAAAAACCACAACAATAATAGTTTCTAAGATGCTACAGACTAATATAAATGTTAGGTTATGTAGTGTGCTATTGCAATAAAGCTTATCCTTTGTGATTATCGTAATTTATATGTTAAAGGATTATAGCTATTATGCAGTAAATTTTATTTTAAAATATTAAAATTCAAGTGATATTAAAATATCAAATAATCACTTAACACAACCAAGTTATAAATTTATTGACAAACAATAAATCACAACAAAAAACTTATAGTAATATTTTTTTAATCTGTTTTTAGAATCTAATTAATAAAATTTGATAATTAAAATTACAAACTTAATTTTAAAATTTTTTTATTGTAAATATTTAAAATATTTATCATTTGTTCTTATACCATCTTGGCAAAGACTGCATTCCAGAGTTTTTAAACATATTATACATACTTTTTGCCCTTACTTCCCAATAATCTAACGATTGGTTAAATTTTATGGCATCTTTAAACATGTTGTCCATATATTCTACATTAATAATACGCCAAAATTTTAACGATTGATTGAAACTTTTAGCTCCTTCAAACATCTCACTTGTATTCCACACATTTGAAATATCCCATTTTTCAAGAGATTGATCAAAAGAAATTGCATTTTTAAACATAGCATTCATGTTTGTTACTTTCTTTACATTCCAAGAATGAAGAGGTTGATTAAAATTTCTAGCATTTGAAAACATTTCTTTCATTTCTCTAACATTTTTTACATTCCAGCTATTAATATCATGATCAAAAGAAATTGCGTCTTTAAACATTGCTTTCATACTTTCTACGCTACTTACATTCCATTTATTTAATGGTTGATTAAAGTTTTTAGCACCATAAAACATAGAATTCATATTTTTAACTTTTTTTACATTCCAGCTATTAATATCATGATCAAAAGAAATTGCGTCTTTAAACATTGCATTCATATATATCACATTACTTACATTCCATTTATTTAATGGTTGATTGAATGCAATAGCTTCACGAAACATTTCACTCATGCTTTCTACACCACTTACATTCCATTTATTTAATGGTTGATTAAAATTTTTAGCACCATAAAACATTGCATTCATATATATCACATTACTTACATTCCATTTATTTAATGGTTGATTAAAACTTTTAGCATGTGAAAACATATTGTTCATGCTTTCAACATTACTAACATTCCAGTGTCCAATATCTTGATTGAAATCGTTTGTATCAGCAAACATAAAATCCATATTTTTTACTTTTTCTACATTCCATTTATCTATTGGATGGTTAAAAAATATAGCCCTATCAAACATTCCATACATATTTTCAACATTACTTACATCCCATGTTTCTATGCCACTAAAATCTTTTCTTGTGGAGTTTTTAAAGATAGCACTCATATCTTTTATTTTGCTTGTATTTATGTCTTTTAGTAATACTTCTTTATTATCAACAAGTTTTTTTAATTCATTTTTGCTATTTGGCATATATTTTTTTTCTATTTTATATGTTCTTGATATTGTTTTGATTCTATATGTATTATTGTTATTGTATAAAATTATTATTTCCTTAATAAAATTATCGTCTATATATTTTTCTTTTATTAAAGCGGTTTTTACAATATTATACATGTCAATATTACTTTCTTTTTTATTTAACGATTTGTTGTCTTTATTTTTTGATTTATTTTGATTTGTTTTTTCTTTTATTGTATTGTGTGTATGTTTTGTATCTTCTTTGATATATAGGTTTTTGTGTGGTTTATTTGCACAGCCAAATATAAATAAAAAAAATGATAATATACAAAAATTAATATATTTAAAATGCATTATTCATCCTTAAGGTGAGTTTAATAAAACATTCTATATATTATATCTATAATATAAGCAAAGTTATAAAATATTGCTTAATATTAAAAGTTTATTTCATTTGTGTATTAGAATCTGTATCTTGAGGGTAATAATTAGCAATTGGTTCTGCAAGTTTATAGTGTGGATACTTTATGCTATCTAATACTATTTGTGCCATAGTCAAATTGTCAAAGTTAAATACTAATGGTGCTAGAAAATTGATAGTAGATCGTTCAATTGGATTTTGCATTACCATGATGTTTGCAGTTAAAATATTATTGCTATTTTCTAAATCAAGCAATAATTTTAGAGCTATTGGAACTTCAAATTCATATTCCCTTAATGCAAAGGGATTAACTAATGTAAAAATAGGTGTAGAATCATTTGCATTTGTTAAACGCAAAAAAATTTCATCAAGCTTTTCAAGCTTCATTTTATCTACATGTTCAAATCCTAAAATTGGTGATTTTACATCAAAAATCATAACACTCTCCAAAATTTAGCAAAATTAACACAAACGGCACTTTTTAGTATAACCGCCTATTACTTTTGTTTTTAAGGTTTGTCTAAGTAATTAGCAAATCAATATTTTAGCAAAAAGTTGATAAATATGCAAACATAACACGAATTTTTTATATAATATCATTTATTTTTTTACGGAGTTAAAAATTGCAAAACAATTTTAATCTTAAAAATTTATTTATTTTTATTATTACATCATTTTTTATTGTTGCTTGTAGCAATAAAGAAAAAGATGTTATATATAATCAACCAGCAAGTTTTTGGTATGAGGGCATTTTTAAAAATATTAGGCTTGGTAATCTTGAGACTGCTGATAGCTATTTTTCTTCTTTGCAAAGTGAGCATATAAATTCACCTCTTTTGCCAGAGGCTATGTTGGTTTTAGGGCAAGCACATTTAACAAACGAAGAATATATTCTATCTGATTTTTATTTTAAAGAATATTTAAAAAGATATGGTAACCCTGAAAATGCCGATTATATTAGTTACCTAAGATTAAAGTCTCATTTATATGCTTTTAAGAATGCGTCAAAAGATCAACAATTTATGACAGATACAATTTTACTTATCCAAGAGTTTATAGAAAAATACCCAAATAGTAGATATATACCATTTGTGCATGAAATGGAAGTGAAATTTGTTTTAGGGCAGAATGAGCTTAATGCCAGTATAGCAAGAGTTTATGAAAAAAATGATCAAAAAGAAGCAGAACAAATGTATAAAGATAGAATTGAATCGCAATTGCAAGAAGCAACAAATCCAACACCATCAAAGATTCCATGGTATATGGTTATATTAAATTGGTAATTTATGTTTTATCTAAAAAGTAGGAGTTATTATGAATAAAAAAGATCAAATTATTATACCAGTAGTTGTAGAAGATGAAATGTTTGTGTTTCCATTTATTATAGCACCAATATTTATTGCAGATAAACCAAATATAGCAGCGGTTGAAAGAGCTAAAGAGAGAAATGAAAGCATATTTGTTGTATGTGCAAAAAATAATCCAAAAGATGGAGATATTCCATTTTATGATGTTGGTGTCATTGGTAAAATCATGCGTAAAGTAAGTTTGCCAGATGGTAGGATTAAAATATTATTTCAAGGAATTTCAAAGGGTAAAATTTCAGAAATAATAAATTTTGATCCAATAGAAGCAGAAGTTAATGTCATTGAATATAAGCCATGTAGCGAACAAACAATACAAGCTTTACTTGCAGTATTTATGGAAAAAGTTAATGCTTTAGCACATTTAAGTCAAAATATATCACCAGATTTATTAAGAAATATAGAACATGCAGATGACCCAAATAAAATTGTAGATCTAGCAACTTCTACATTAAGACTTAAAAAAGAGCAGAGTTATATGCTTTTTTCTAGTAATGATACAGAAGAAAGACTTATGCTTGCTACACAAATGGTATTAGAAGAGATTGAAACTCAAAAATTACAAAAGGATATAAAGTCTAAAGTTCATACAAAAATGGATCAAATAAATAGAGAATTTTTCTTAAAAGAACAATTAAAGCAGATACAAAAAGAATTAGGAATTGATAAACAAAGAGATGAGGAAATAGATCAATATTATAAAAAATTAGAAGAACTTAAAGTGGGTATGCATGAAGATGCTTATAAAGAAGTAAAAAAACAAATAGATAGATTAGCTAGAGCACATCCAGATAGCTCTGATGCTAATATGGTGCAAAATTATGTTGAATGGATGCTAGAAATTCCATTTATAAGTATGAGTAATAAAATATTAAGTATTAAAAATGTGGAAAAACAATTAAATAATGATCATTATTCATTAGTTGAACCAAAGCAAAGAATAGTAGAATATTTTGCAGTAAAACAGCTTTTAGAACAAAGGTTAAAACAATTTAATAAAAATAAAACAGAATCTAAAAGCATAAATAATAAAAAAGATTCCAAAGATGAAACAATAGTAACTATAGACAAGCATAAAGGTGCTATATTGTGTTTTTATGGTCCACCAGGGGTTGGTAAAACAAGCCTTGCAAATTCAATAGCTATGGCTCTTGGTAGACCACTTGTACGCATAGCACTTGGTGGATTAGAAGATGTTAATGAATTAAGGGGTCACAGGAGAACATATTTAGGTTCAATGCCCGGTAGAATCGTTCAAGGTTTAATAGATTCTAAAAAAATGAATCCAGTAATGGTGTTAGATGAGATTGATAAACTTGCAAGAGGAGTAAGAGGAGATCCAACAAGTGTATTGCTTGAAATTTTAGATCCAGAACAAAATGTAAGCTTTAGGGATTATTATGCAAATTTTAGCATTGATTTATCTCAAGTTGTGTTTATAGCAACGGCAAATGATATATCTCTTATACCAGCACCACTTAGAGATAGGATGGAATTTATAGAGATTAGTAGCTATACGCCACAAGAAAAATATGAAATTGCAAAAAAATATTTAATTCCGCAAGAAATAAAAAATCATGGATTACAACAAAATGAGGTAAAACTTACAAAAGAAGCTATTGAGGTAATGATACACAATTATACAAGAGAGGCTGGTGTTAGAAACTTAAGAAGAAAAATAGCACAAATAATGCGAAAAATAGCAGTAAAGATTCTAAATAAGGAATCAAACAGTATAAGCATTAGTGTAAAAGATTTACCATTATATTTAAAGAAAACAATATTTGAAATAGACAAAGCAGATAAAAAGCCACAAATTGGAGTAGTAAATGGATTGGCATGGACTGCTGTAGGCGGAGATGTATTAAAAATTGAAGCCATTTCTTTACTTGGTAAAGGAAATCTAAAGCTAACCGGTCAATTAGGAGATGTAATGAAGGAATCTGCTTATATAGCATATTCTGTTGTTAAAAATAGACTTGATATAGAACTACAAAAAGACTATAAAGAACAAAATAATAAAAACAAAAAAGAGTGCAAAATAGAATCTAATAATAAAAAATCAAAAAAAGATTCTAAAGAAGATGAATATAATAGCCCTACAGAAAAAATTGATATTCACCTGCATGTGCCAGAAGGTGCTACACCAAAAGATGGTCCTAGTGCAGGTATTACAATGGCGTGTGCTATTGCATCCATATTATTTAATAAACAAGTAAGGCAGGATATTGCTATGACAGGTGAGTTAAATCTTAGCGGAGATGTTTTACCTATTGGTGGTTTAAAAGAAAAATTAATAGCAGCTTATAAGGCAGATATTAAAAAAGCATTAATACCTATTAAAAATTATAAAAGGGATTTAGATGATATACCAAATGAAGTCCAACAAAATTTAGAAATTATTGCAGTTAAAAATATTGATGAAGTATTTAAGCAAGTTCTTTTATAACATTAATTTTATAATTTAATGATTGTTAAGAAGGAAAGTATGAAATTATATATTGAAACACTTGGTTGTGCTATGAATGTTCGTGATAGCGAACATATTATATCTGAATTACAGGAAAAAGAGGGATACACTTTAACAGAAGATATTAAAGACGCAGATTTAATATTAATAAATACATGTTCTGTGCGTGAGAAACCAGAGCAAAAGCTTTTTAGTGAAATAGGACAATTTGCAAAGAATAAAAAAAGTGGAGCAAAAATAGGTGTATGTGGTTGCACGGCAAGTGCTATGGGGCATGAAATAATAAGAAAATCCCCTCATGTAGATTTTGTGTTAGGGGCAAGAAATATATCTAAAATAACAAGTATTATACATAAGCAAAAAGCCGTAGAAATAGATACAAATTATGATGATAGCACATATATTTTTTCTGATTCTAAAAAAAATAGTTTTAAAGCCTTATTGAATATATCAATTGGGTGTGATAAAAAATGTGCATATTGTATTGTGCCTTTTACAAGAGGCAAAGAAATATCGATACCATTTGATTTAATATATAAAGAAGCACAAAAACTTGCTTTAAAAGGCACAAAAGAAATTATGTTATTAGGTCAAAATGTAAATAATTATGGGGTTAGATTTACCTTACCACATCCAAAAATCGATTTTACTAAGTTATTGCACGAATTAAGTAAGATTGAAGGAATTGAGAGAATCCGTTTTACAAGTCCCCATCCATTACATATGGATGATGCCTTTCTAGATGAATTTGCAAACAATAAGAAGATTTGCAAAAGCATTCATATTCCATTGCAAAGCGGTTCAAATAAAATCTTAAAAGCAATGAAAAGAGGATACACTAAAGAGTGGTATTTAAATAGAATAGAATATTTAAAAAATAAGATTCCAAATGTTGGCATTAGCACAGATATTATAGTTGGTTTTCCAGAAGAATGTGAAGAAGATTTTAATGAGACTATGAAAGTTTTAGAATCTGTTAGGTTTGATACATTATATAGTTTTATTTATTCACCAAGACCAAATACCCTATCTTATTCTTGGGGAGATAAAGGTGCTATAGAAAAAGATATAGCAAAAGAAAGGTTAAGTAGATTACAACAAAGACATAGGGAGATATTGCAAGAAAATAGTAGAAATGAATTAGGAAATATACATAAAGTGCTAATAGATTCTAATAAAAGTTCTTTAAAAGAGACTTTTAGTGAGGGTAGAAGTGATACAAATAGACTTATAAAAATTGAAGATAAATTTATTGATATTGGAGATATTATAGATGTAAAAATAATAGATGTAAGGGGTAGCACATTATATGGTAAAATATTAAATTAATTATGGAGATAAAATGGCTCTATTTGATAGTTTTTTAACAAGACAACAACAGCATATTCTTAAAATAAAATTTATGCCATCTTTAATGTTTTACATTTCAAAAACAATTTATATAACTTGTAAAAATGAATTTCATATATCTAATTATGCTAAAAATAATAATTTTATAGCATGTTTATGGCATGGTAATTTTTTAATGATGCCATATTTATATGCAAAGATAAAGGATAAGCCAAATATGAGTTTAATTACAGCCTCACATAATGATGGTGCGGTTGTAGAATTATATTTTAAAAAGTTTCAATTAGATTCAATAAGGGGTAGCACAGGAGTGCAAAAGGGAGGAACAAAGGCACTAATACAAGCAATAAGAGAATTAAAAGTAGGTAAAGATATAGCTGTTACACCAGATGGACCAAAAGGACCATATAAAAGTGTAGCAAATGGTATATTGCTTATGGCAATAAAAAGCGGTGTTGGTATATGTGGATGCAGAGTAAAACCTAGTAGATATTGGGAGCTTAAAACTTGGGATAAATTTTGTATTCCAAAGCCATTTAGTAAAATAGATTATTATGTATCCGAACCATTATTTTTCCCTAGAGATATAGATATTGAGGAGGCAAAAAATAGGCTTATTTGCTATATGCAAAAATTAGATAATTTATAGGTAAAAATTTTAATTGATGTATGATAATTATCTTGGCTTTTATAAAGCGTAATTATATTAAAATATAGACTAAATAATTGTAGTTATTACTTAGCCTTTTTTGTTATTATGTATTGATTTTATAGTTTGCTTTGATTTTGTGATAGATATTCTTTTACTCCATCAGCAGTAGCTTTCATGCCTTTATCACCTTTTTGCCAACCAGCAGGACATACTTCACCATGTTCTTCATGGAACAAGATTGCATCAACTAGTCTTATGTATTCATCCATGTTTCTACCAAGTGGTAAATCATTTATAGTAGCATGTCTTACGATTTGATTTCTATCGATAACAAAACTACCGCGTAAAGCAATTGCACCATTAAACAATACTTCATAATCTCTTGAAATTTGTTTTGTAATATCAGATACCATTGGGAAATTTACCTTACCTATACCACCTTGTTCTATTGGAGTGTTTTTCCATGCAAAATGCACAACATCAGAATCTATTGATACACCAATTACATTAACACCTCTTTCAGCAAATTTTTTCTACTCTTTTATCCATCGCAATAATCTCACTAGGACACACAAATGTGAAGTCTTTTGGCCAGAAAAATAAAACTGCTCCATTTTTACCTAAATTCTTGCTTAATTCAAAATCATTAATGATTGTATTATCTGCTAATACTGCAGGAGCAGTAAAATCTGGGGCTTTTCTTGTTACTAACATAAGTTCTCCTTAAAAATAATAATATATGATAACAAATAATTATTATCATCTATGAGATTGTATCAAACTTTATTTAACAATATTTTAAAAATAAATATGACTTGCATAAATTAATCTATAAAAACTACAAAAATTTGTTTTTTAAACAGCAACTTTATATAAAAATTTTATAATTGAATAATAAAATTTAGAAGGACAAAGATGCGTTATAGCGTAACCATAGAAGTTAGCACAAGAGATGGGGTGTTAAATCCAGAATCAAAGGCTATTTTACAAGCATTACAAGGGCATGATTTTGCAGTATCAGAACTAGTTATGAATAAAAGATTCTATCTCATACTTGATGCTAATAATATTCAAGAAGCAGAAAAAGAAGCAAATAAAATGTGTGAAGATTTTCTAGCAAATCCAATAATACAAGATTATACCATACAAATAGAAGAGGTATAATATGGTGGCTATATTGCATTTTTTAGGGACAAATTGTCAATATGATGTAGCAAATATTTATACTAATCTTGATATACCAAATACATTAATATGGCATACAGATACATCATTCCCATTAGAAACTAAGCTAGTAGTTATTGCGGGTGGTTTTAGCTATGGGGATTATTTGCGTTGTGGTGCGATTGCAGCACAATCCAATAGCATGAAAGCTTTAAGGCGGTATATTGATAATGGGGG
>JARIAP010000121.1 GCA_029257755.1 Helicobacter sp. | reverse complement strand
GAAGATACAGACACTCTTTTATTTAAAGAACCCTATGAAGTTTTTGAACTAGAAGATAATGCAGAAGCAGAGTGGAGGATAAGCTTTTTTAGCATTAGCGAAGATAGACCTTTAGGGTATTTAGAATGTGATGAAGCATTAGAAGCATTACAAGAATTTTCTTTAATGCAATCAGAAGAAAGGATTTTAATAAGAGCTATGAGTTTAAAAGAGTTAAAGACATTAAAGCTAAAAGAAATGTAATGCTTCCGCAACCTTTATTTTTAAATAAACTACTTACATTCTTATCTAATGAGAATTTAGATATAAAAAACCTTAAAAAAAATATAAACAATATTTTTTCTAAAAAAGATTTTCATGCGACATTAGAATTAAACATACAAATCATGAATATAGCGAAATTAATATGTAAGAGTAATGGTGAATTAAATTTATTATTACCTGAAATCGATAGCAGTAAAAAGATACATTTTTCACCTGTAAAATTAGAATTAAAAAAAGAGATAGACATAAATCTCAATATGCTAAAAGATTTTAATAATTACCAATTAATAGAAACAATAAGACAAGAATATAAGCACAATACTATTAAAGAGCTAGAAATATTAACACCAAATGAAACAATAAAAATACTCATCATATTAAATGGAGTACCAAAGTTTCTTAAATCAATCTATAAAGAATGTAGCTTTAAAGATTATGGTTTAACAAATTATTTAGAATTTGATGATATTTGGGATTTTTGTAACAACAATACAAGATATTTTGCACTTATAACTCCTTTTGGAGCACAAAAGATAAAATTTTTTCAAGAAGATATGGAATATGAAGATGAGTTGAATACTCTTAGTATAGAGTTAGACAAAAAATAATAATATAAATAAAATAAACTGCATTAAATTTAATTGAATTTATCTCAATGTAACAGAATATAAAATAAGACAATTGTGTTATCATGTAATTAATTATATGATAACAATAATATTACATTCTTAAGTATTTTTAATAAAGACTATAAAATAATACATACAAAATAATTTTATGGCATAATCTAAATTTTAATAATATCTATGTGATCTAGCGTTATATCACTTATAAGATTTTATTTGGCAATCAAAAGAATGTAAATTTTTATTTGCAAGAATAATATAAAGCATATGTATCTAAGATTTAAAAAACTAAAGATTTATATAATTTTTTAGATATTTTAGCAAATAAAGCATGTATAAATTAAAAACCTATTTATATAGCTACACAAACCCACTAAGTTTTATAATACATAAAAACAAGCATACCAAATAAAGCTACTTGCTTTGCCATTCAAAGTAAAGTCCAATACTTTATTATAAAATTTTAATGTAATAAAATTACAATTTTAAATATATTGAATACAGATGTATATAAACATATAAAAATCTTGCTATTTTGTGTATAATTATATTAAAATACGCAGTGATAAATAATATAGACATAAATTCTATATAATAAAGGATAATCATGTATGAAAATCTAAGTTATCTAACTCTTATGGTTGATACAAAATCTAGTCCAACCATACAAACAAATGCTTCATATTCATCAAAAAATGCAACCACATTCATCATAACTAAAGCCTCCATAAAAGAAAGTTTAGAAAATCCATTTATTATTGAATGTGAAGGGTTTATAGAATCTGCACAAAGAGATATATTGGGATTAGATCCTAGCAACACAAACACTATAAATTCACTAATAGATAGGACAGCAATATTAAATATCAGCAATCCATATGAAGCTACAAATAAAATATTGCATTTTAATGACCAAGCAACAGCTTCAAATAAAAATTCTAATAACCAAACAAAACATTATAAAGGTATAATAACGCATATACAATATAAAGGAGCACAAAGCCAAAATAATAAAACACTAAATTTAAGGCATAATTTTCATTTAACAATCCAATCCCCACTAATAAGAATGTCCTTAAATATTGCAAACAGAATTTATACAGATATAACGCCATTGCAAGCAATAAAAAATACATTTAGATTCTATAGTGCAATATTAGAGAAAAACCTTGACTTCTCAAAAATCTTACAAGACTATGAAACACAAGAGTTAATAAGCCAATACAATGAATCTGACCTAGATTTTATGATGAGAATGGCAAATAATAATGGTATATATTTTTATGAGGATTCAGATACAATATATTTCTGCGATAACTTAACAAAAAACACCACAAAACATGTAATTTATAACCCAAATATACAAAATAATACATTAAATAATGAATGCATATATGCTATAAATAAAGAAAAAAGCATTATGACTAATTCCTTTACAAATTCAAGTAATAATGTAAATACCCCCATCTATCCATTATCTTGCACATTAAACACAAAGGATACACAATCCAAAGAAACCCAAATACTATATAATAAACATGGTTATGTAGGTAACCATTCTTTCACGCAAAAAATTAATCTAAAAACCCCGACTACATTGCAAGAAAAAAGAATTGAAATGCTTAATGAAACATTACAAGCTAAAAGCAACATATACCATCTCAGTTTAGCAGATTTTATAAAAATAGATTGTGATATATATGGATTACATAACACAAATAAACAAGACTTTATAATAACAGCACTAGATCAAATACTCATAGATAATTTCAATGCAAATACAAACCAAATACACTCTGATGATACAAAACAAATAAAAAATGATAAAGACTTGCATAACAATAATATAAAAACTACAACAAAATCTTATACAAATATATTAACAATAATTCCATCTCATATTACTTATATACCCACATATAAACCAAAACCAAAAGCACCATTACACACACAAGGCATAGTTATAGGAGAAAGCTATATAAAAGCAAATAATCAAGCAGAAGCAAATAAATCAATATTGCAAGAAGCAAATATGATACACACAGATAATTATGGTAGAGTAAGAGTGAGGTTTAACATATATGCCAATCAAGAAGAATTAGATAATATGTTAATAGATGCAACACAAAATATAAGTCCAAGTTACAATGGAAATGGAACTCAACAAAAATGCTCATATACTACATTTTTGAGAATAATATCTCCTATAGCTAGTAATAATAGTGGTTTCTTTGCAATACCTAGAATATCAGATGAAGTCATAATATCATTCTTAGATGGTGATATAGATAAACCATTTATAAGTGGTAGTTTATATAACCAACATGCTACCATACCACAATATAGTTATCCTAGATATAAAAGAGATATAGCAGATGATAATCTATCAATATTAAATTTATTTCCTAGCACACTTTATAATGGATTAGAAGAACAAAAACAAGAAAATAATGAAAACCTTAATGCAACAAATAATAATTATATGACTTTTTCTAATGCTACAATAGGAACAGATAATAATAGGGCAGAAGCTAGAAATGAAATTACATTAAAAAATGATAAAGATCAAGAAGAGTTTTATATCTTAGCACAAAAGGATTATAAAGAAGAGATAGGTAATAACTACGAACAAACTATACAAAAGAACAAAATATCTGAAGTAGGGGCTTTGCATACTGAATTTATTACTTTAGGACATATACAAAATATTAAGGGGTTTAAAAATATCAATGTAGGTTTAAATTATTTAGAAAATATTTCACTTTCTAAAGATACTAATATAGGATTATCCAATACTTTAAATGTAGGGGTAAATAATGAAGTTAATGTATCGCAAAATTATGACGAATATGTGGGAATTGATAAAAAAATAGTCATAAACAATAATTTAGAGCAAGATGTTAAAAATGATTGTATTCAAAGAATAGGACATAATAAAAATGAAACCATACAAGGTTCTTATGTCATTCAGTCAAATAATTCCATAAAAACACTTTCTAAATATAATACAAGTATAGAATCTAGTCAATGTTTTAGAGCAGAAGCCGATGATTCAATAAGCTTTAAAGGAAAAAAAGATTGCTCATTTGCATCTGATTTTATAAATGTATTGGCTAATAAAGAAATTGCATCAGTAGCACAGAAAAAAATTGCAAGTCAAGTTGGAGATGCTATTATAAGCCAAACAAAAGATAAAGTCGTTATACAAGTAGGAGGAGTCCAAATTATAATAGACAATAAAGGTTTAAGGGTAAAAGGTGGAGATTTAAGGATAGATTAATATAATTATAACTGCCAAATAATATAAAATTACATTACAAAATATAAAAAAATGCTATAATTACTAGCATTGTTTAACTTGAATAAACAAACATTATTCAAAATGAAGTATAAAGGATTCACAATGAAAACATTAGCAGAAATACAAGCCCTAAGTATTGAAGATAAGAATAGACTTGAAAATGAAATACTTG
>JARIAP010000049.1 GCA_029257755.1 Helicobacter sp. | reverse complement strand
TATAGAGAATCTTATATGCTATAAAGCATTATTAAAATATAAATCTTTTTAGTTAGATGCCATTAAGAATCTTATTTACTAAACAACCCCATTACAATATAGCCTTTCATATTGCTTTTTTAATACATGCTATTATGATAATATATGCCTATACTATTAATATATGGTATTTTTATTTATAATTTCCTTATGATTGCTACTCGCAATACTTTTTTAAAATGTCTATTTTCTTTTCTAGTGATTTTTCATTACCTATAGAATCTAATATGAAATAATCAAGTTTTTTGTCATTAGCACATTTGCTATTTTCTACATCACCATGATAATAAGTGATTGTTGATAAGAGTTGTTTATATTGTTTGTTAAATGTAAAAATTAAATATTTTGCAATTAATTTCCATAAAGTTTTAGCAAATCACTATAATGTTCTATTCTCCTATCGCGAAAAAATGGCCAAATATCTCTTGTATCTTTAGTTTTTTTTAAATCAATATTTGCATATAAAATTTCTTCTTTATCGCAACTTGCTTGAGCCAATATTTCTCCCTGTGTGCCACATATAAAGCTACTCCCAAAGAATCTAATGCCTTGTTCCTTTGTTGTTAAGTCTGGTTCAAATCCGACTCTATTTACACTTGCAAGTGGTAATCCATTTGCTATTGCATGTCCTCTTTGAATTGTTTGCCAAGCATCAAGTTGTCGCTTTTTTTCATCTTCACTATCGGAGTCAAACCAACCAATAGCTGTAGGGTATATTAATATATCTGCACCATTTAATGCCATAAGTCTAGCTGCTTCAGGAAACCATTGATCCCAACATATTAATACCCCAAGATTCCCTATGCTAGTTTTTATAGGATTAAATCCTAAGTCTCCATTAGCAAAATAAAATTTTTCATAAAATTTAGGATCGTCTGGAATATGCATTTTTCGGTATTTACCTGCTATGCTACCATCTTTTTCAAATACAACAGAAGTATTATGATATAAACCTGCAACTCTTTGTTCAAACAAAGAAGTAACAAGAATAATATTGCAATCTTTTGCGATATTGCTAAAAAATTTTACATTTTCATTAAAATCTTTTGCAAATTCAAAATACTTTGTTTCTTCACTTTGACAAAAATATTGTGTTGTATGAAGTTCTTGTAATATTACAATCTGTGCATTTTTACTAGCTTCTTCTATATGCTTTTTTGTTTTTTGCTTCATTATATCTGAAAGTTCTCTTTGCCATGATTCAAATATTGTCTGTGATTCTATTTTATTTTTTTTTAGACAATTAAACACATAGCTATCTTGTATAAGTGCAATATCAAAACTTGTTGTTTTCTTATTTCTACTCATATAAACTCCATTTACTCTTCATCATAATCTAAATCTGGGTCTTCATAGTCATCATCATCATATTTAGAATAACTAATATCCTCATAATCATCATATTCCATTATATCTTCCATATCTTCGTTGATGTTGTCTTCCATATTATCAATATCATTTTCTTCAAAATCTTCATAAATTGACATTCTTAATCCTTTAAATTTAAATATACACATTATAACTATTAAAATATTAATCAATGATTATTTAATAGTAAAATAAATATATTTTTTTGTATTTATTGCATTAAATAAAAATATTTATCATTTTTATTTATAAAGTTATGATATAATAAGAAAATAAAAATTTCAAGGAGAAATCATGAGTATTGATACTATAAAAAAACATATGAATGAGCATCATAAAGAAGAGTTAATTGGGCTTGTTAAACATTATGGTGGATTTGATACAAAAAATGTTGAATTAGTAGATGTAAATTCAGATGGAATGAAAATAAAAGCAGATGATAAAGAAGTTTTTGCACCATTTTCATCTAAAACAGATGAAAAAGACTATAAGGATGCAATTATATCTCTATGCTCATCTATTAGTAAAAAAGAAGAACAAATTGCACAAGAAGTTGAATCATTTAAAGATGAATTTAATACAATACTTCTAGCTTCTATGGATAGTAATGATAAACCACATATTAGTTATTCCCCATTATTAAAATATGATGGAAATTATTATTTATATGTAAGTGAAGTAGCACAACATTATGACAATTTAAAAGCAAACCCAAGTGCAGTTCAAGTAATGTTTATAGAAGATGAAAGCAAGAGTAAAACTATTGTAGCTAGAAAAAGATTGACACATGATGTGTGTGTAGAATTTTTACCTAGAGATGATTTGTTTAATAAGGTATATGATAGTTTTGAAAACAAAGTTGGTAAAGGAGGCGGTATTTCTCAAATAAGAGAAATGCTTGACTTTCATTTAGTAAAACTTTGTTTTAAAGATGGTAGATTTGTAAAAGGTTTTGGACAAGCATATGATATAGATTCTAATGGAAAAGTTCATCATGTAAAAGGTAAGGGCGGTATGCCTCATTCTATGCCACATAGGCATAAATAAAGTATGATTAACTAAATATAGGCTAATCTCATATTAGTATATTTATTGTATTACACATTATTAAATTTACTTAATGTGTATGCAATTTTATATTTGTTTAAATATTATCAATATAAAATATTAAAAGATATTATAGTTTATATATTGCTTTAATGCAGACTAATTTTATATTTACCGCAATTTTTAACTACTTACATATATTTAAATGTCTAATATTATTTGAATTAAGTATAAATTCATATAGATTTAATTTATCTTTTAATGACCAACCAATATCATGCCAAAATAAATTTCCAATTCCATTTTCTTTAAATGCAACTAAGTTAATATGTGTAGCTCCTTCATCTTTTAAAGCTTTCATAACAAAATCAACCATATTTTTACCTATTTTTTTATGCCTATGTTCTTTTTTTACACAAACATGATAAAAATATGCACATCTTCCATCATAGCCACATAATATGCTTCCTATTATTTCATTGTTATTTATAGCTACAACATTTGTTTTTGGGTTTTTAGTTAAAAATTTTTTTATACCCATATAAGAATCGTCAATTTCACGAATATAAAAGCCATCAATACTTTTCCATAATTTCAATACTTCATCATAGTCTTGTATAGTCATTACGCGTAATTGCATATATATCCTCTTAACAAAATTAATTTAAAATTAAAATAATGAATTTTTAATCTATAAATATAAAATAATATATAAGCTTAACAAAATTTAATTATTATGCTATAATAATATTTTTGGTAGCGTAGCTCAGTTGGTAGAGCACTACCTTGACATGGTAGTGGTCGCTGGTTCGAGTCCAGTCGCAACCACCATTAGTTTATAATGATATATACTCCATATAAACCTTACAAAAAATAAATTAAATGTTGTTTTATTAGTTATCAAAAACTTCCATTGAAAGATATCTTTGTCCTGTATCATTTAGCATTGTAAGAATGTTTGTATTAGGATATTTTTTTGCTAATATTTTTGTAGCGTATATATTAGCTCCACTTGATATGCCAAGTAATAAACCTTCTTTGGACGCAATATATCTAGTCATTGAAAATGCTTCTTCATCGCTAACTTTCATAACCTCATTATATATATTTGTATCAAGTATAGGAGGAATAAAACCAGCACCTATTCCTTGAATTTTATGCGGTGATGGATCATCACCACTTAATACAGCGGAACTAGTGGGCTCTATTGCTACAATATGTATATTAGGGTAGTGTTGTTTTAACACACTCGCAATACCTGTTAGACTTCCACCAGTTCCAACACCTGCTGCAAAAACATCTATAATTTCACCATTAAAATCTTTAATAATTTCTTTAGCAGTTGTTTCTCTGTGAATTTTTACATTAGCTTCATTTTCAAATTGACTCAATATTACAGAATCTTTACACATATGGTGTAATTCATTTGCTTTCTCTAATGAACCTTTCATGCCTTTTTCTGGTGCTGTAAGTTCAATTTTTGCACCAAGTGCTGACATAATTTTTCTTCTTTCAATACTCATTGAACTTGGCATAACAATAATTAGCTTTAATCCAAGTGAAGCACATACTCCAGCTAATCCTATACCAGTATTTCCACTAGTTGCTTCAATTATAGTCGTATTTTTATTTATAATTCCCTTATTCATTCCCTCATTAATCATTGACATAGCAATTCTATCTTTTATGGAACTATTAGGATTCATAAACTCACATTTGCCAAATATATTTGCACCAAATTTCTTAGAAATTTTATTAAACTTTATAATAGGCGTGTTCCCAATTAACTCTGTTACATTTTGTGCTATTACCATAAAATCCCCTTTGTGATATTTATATCCATTCTATTATTGAATTTTAATTGTAGTATAATTATAGCATAAAAGTTATTTTTTGTTTATTTTATAATATGTTATAATAATATTATATAAATATTATCAAATATTATTTAAGGAGATAAATATGAAAGAAGAATGTTTTATTGATAATTACTTGCAAGTTAAAAAAGAAAGAGAAAAAGAGGGTATTCCACCTATTGCATTAGATTTAATGCAAACAAAGCAAGTTATTGATATTTTGCAAAATGGCAATAAAGAAGATAAAGAGTTTTGCAAAGAATTACTTGTTAATCGTGTAAATCCCGGTGTTGATGATTCAGCAAAGCTTAAATCAGAATTTTTTGGTGATATTGCATCTGGTAAGGTAAAAAGTGATATTTTTACTCCTATTGAAGCTGTTAAATTATTAGGGACAATGCTTGGTGGGTATAATGTGCCATATTTAGTTGAATCTTTAAAAAGCGATAATAAAGAAATTGCAAAGGAAGCTGCTAATGCACTAAAACACATACTTTTGGTTTATGATGAATTTGATACAATAGCTAAGTTGAGTTCTACAAATTCATTTGCAAAAGAAGTTATACAATCTTGGGCAGATGCAGAATGGTTTAATAAGAGAGCAAAATTACCAGAAGAAATAAAATTAGCTGTTTTAAAAATTGATGGTGAAACAAATACAGATGATTTAAGCCCAGCTAGTGATGCTTTTACTAGAAGTGATATTCCATTACATGCAAAAGCTATGCTAAAAAGTCGCATAGATAATTATGAAGACAGAATTAACAATATTAAAGAAATAGCTAAAAAAAATAATGCAAATGTTGTATATGTAGGTGATGTTGTAGGGACGGGTAGTAGTAGAAAATCAGCTTGTAATTCTATTGTATGGCATTTTGGTAATGATATAGAATTTGTTCCAAATAAAAAAAGTGGTGGTTTTGTAATTGGTGGTATTATAGCACCTATATTCTTTGCTACTTGTGAAGATAGTGGCTGTTTGCCTATTATTGCAAATGTAGATTCATTAGAAGAAGGAGATATTATTACTCTTAAACCTTATAGTGGTGAAATTATAAAGGATTCTAAGGTTGTAAGCACTTTCAAGCTTACTCCAAATACAATTTTTGATGAAATTCGTGCAGGAGGTAGAATCCCTTTAATCATAGGGAGAGGATTAACAAATAAGGCACGAAAATTTTTAAATCTTTGTGAATCTAATGTATTTGTTAAACCAGAACAACCAAGTAAAAATATTAAAGGTTTTACATTAGCACAAAAAATGGTTGGTATTGCTTGTGGTAAAGATGGGGTAATACCCGGAGAATATTGTGAGCCAAAGGCTACAACAGTTGGCTCACAAGATACAACAGGTGCAATGACAAGAGATGAAGTAAAAGAATTAGCTAGTTTAAGCTATAGTGCGGATTTTGTAATGCAAAGTTTCTGCCATACTGCAGCTTACCCAAAACCAGCAGATATAAGCCTACAGGCGACATTACCACATTTCATGACAAGTAGAGGTGGTGTTGCATTAAGACCAAAAGATGGTGTTATACATTCATGGCTTAATAGATTTTGTTTGCCTGATACGGTTGGAACAGGTGGAGATTCTCATACAAGATTCCCAATTGGTATAAGTTTTCCAGCAGGAAGTGGATTAGTTGCATTTGCAGCAGTTACAGGTTCTATGCCTTTAAATATGCCAGAATCTGTGCTTGTTAGATTTAAAGGTAAGATGAATCCCGGAATTACTTTAAGAGATTTAGTAAATGCAATACCTTATTATGCTATAAAAAAAGGCTTATTAACAGTGCCAAAGCAAAATAAGAAAAATATTTTTAGTGGTAGAATCTTAGAAATTGAAGGATTAGAAAATATTAAAGTAGAACAAGCATTTGAGCTTAGTGATGCTAGTGCAGAAAGGAGTGCGGCAGCTTGCACAATAGCATTAAATAAAGAACCTATTATAGAATATCTAGAATCTAATATTGCATTGATTGAAGCTATGATAAAAGATGGGTATCAAAATGCAGAAACTTTGCAAAGAAGAGCAGATAAAATGCGTGAATGGATTAATAATCCAGTCCTTTTAAAAGCAGATAAAGATGCAGAATATGCAGAAATAATTGAGATTGATTTGACAGAAATAAAAGAACCTATATTAGCATGTCCAAATGATCCAGATGATGTAGCTACTTTAGGTGAGGTTTTAGCTGATTCTAATCGTCCTAAAAAAATTGATGAAGTATTTATAGGTAGTTGTATGACAAATATAGGGCATTTTAGAGCGTTTGGTGAAATTATGAAAAATGAAGGGCAAAGTGTTACACAAACTTGGCTTGTGCCACCAACAAAGATGGATTCTAAAAAATTGAGTGATGAAGGATATTTTAGTTTATTTGGTGCAGCAGGTGCTAGAATAGAGGTTCCCGGATGTAGTCTTTGTATGGGTAATCAAGCAAGAGTTAGAGATAATGCTGTTGTGTTTTCTACTTCTACAAGAAATTTTAATAATCGCATGGGTAAAGGAGCACAAGTTTATTTAGGAAGTGCAGAGCTTGGTGCTGTATGTGCAAAATTAGGAAGACTTCCTAGTGTAGAGGAATATTTGCAAATTGTGCCACAAAAGTTAGGTGATAATACAGAAAAGGTATATAGTTATCTAGAATTTAATAAGATAAAAGAATTTAGTCTATAATCTACACTAAATAAAATGTGATTGGAATATATTATAATCACATTGATATAAAATAAAATGCTAATATCTATGTATTTTGTGATTTAAGATTTTGAATCTTTTGTTTTTTAAATTCTTTCCATTTATTATTTAATATAGCTTCCCTTGAGTCTTTTATAAGAGTAATGTAAAAATATAGATTATGAATACTTGCTAATCTATGATATGATATTTCTTTTGCTTTAAATAAATGATTTAAATAGGCTTTACTAAAATTTTTACAAGTAAAGCATTCACAATTAGAATCTATGGGATTAAAATCTGTGCTATATTGTGCTTTTTTTATATTGATTTTTCCATAATTTGTAAAT
Organism: Helicobacter sp.; assembly: GCA_029257755.1. Taxonomy (GTDB): domain Bacteria; phylum Campylobacterota; class Campylobacteria; order Campylobacterales; family Helicobacteraceae; genus Helicobacter_A. The sequence continues at coordinate 2,917 of JARIAP010000049.1, read as the reverse complement.
ATAGTTGCATTTCTAGCATTTCTTGTTGGCATAACACAATCAAACATATCAACTCCTCTATCTATACATTCTAAAAGATCAATTGGTGTTCCAACTCCCATTAAATAACGAGGTTTATTTGTAGGTAGAAAATCACAGGCATAATTTAAACATTCATACATTTCTTCATTGCTTTCACCAACTGCTAAACCCCCAATAGCATATCCATCAAAATTAAATTCCATTAATTCATTAGCACTTCTTTTACGCATTTCATAATCTATTCCACCCTGCATAATAGCAAATATTTTATTTTGTAAATCTCTTTTTTGCTTTTGTTGATTATGATATTCTATGCTTTGTTTTGCCCATTTTGTTGTTCGTATAACAGATTCTAAAAGCCTTTCTTTAGTAGCTGGTAATCCTATTAAATCATCTAATATCATCATAATATCAGAATTTATTGCATATTCTATATCAAGCACTTTTTGCGGTGTAAAAAAATGTTTGCTACCATCTATATGAGATTTAAAGGCTATACCGCAATCATTGTGTTTTGCATTATTACTAAGACTAAAGGCTTGAAATCCTCCGCTATCTGTAAGATAATTGCCATGAAAATTTGCAAAATTATGTATTCCCCCAACTTTTTTTAATATTTCTATACCCGGTCGCAAATATAGATGATATGTATTTGCTAATATAATATTTGTTTGCAATAAATTTACTATATCATTAGAATCTAATCCCTTTAGTATTCCTTGTGTTCCAACAGGCATAAAAATTGGTGTTTTTATAATACCATGTGCTAGGTTAAAACTACATGCTCTAGCTTTACCAACACTATTTTGAATCATAAATTGCATAAATATTCCTTGCATTGTAAAATTCTATTTAGTTATTTATTATTATATTAAATTTATCTTTAAAACTCATGAAAACATTGTTTTATGTGATAATATTTTATTTATAAAATAATTATAATAAGATTTTAGTTAAATAAAGGAAGTTTTATGATTTGTGTATTTGATATTGAAAGTGTGCCTGACATTGAGTTACTTAAAAATGTATATAATTATGAAGGAGATTCTATAAACATATGCAAACAAGCATTTGCTACACAAAAAGAGATTAGTGGAAGTGAATTTTTGCCATTATGTTTTCATAAGATAATATCAATTGCTAGTGTTTTAGCAGATGATTTTGGTAATTTTATAAAAGTTGGACATTTTGCTAGAAATGCTAATATTGACAATAGAGAACAAGTTTTATTAGAAGAGTTTAGTGCATTCTTGAATAAACAAAACCCAAGATTAGTTAGTTTTAATGGTAGAGGCTATGATATGCCATTAATAGGTGTTAGGTCATTAAAATATAATATTAATTTACATGGATATTATGAAGTGGATAATAATCAAATCGGTAAAAATAAATGGGAAAACTATAGGCAACGATATAGTGAAAGATTCCATCTTGATTTATATGATACATTAGGAAATTATGGTGCAATAAGAAGTTTGAGTCTTGATGCGTTATGCAAAATGTCTGGAATTATGGGTAAATATGATGTTGATGGATCGCAAGTATATGAAATAATATTTAAAGAAAATGATTTAGAAAAAGTTGATTATTATTGTCAAAGTGATGTATTAAATACATACTGGCTTTTTTTAAAGTTTGAATTAACTAAGGGAATGTTGCAACTTAGTGATTATGTTGCAAACTTAGTTAAAATGAGAGATTCATTGCCATTACAAACATCATATAGAGAAGCCCTTATAGAATGTTTAAATAAGGAAATAAATAAATATGTATAATTGATTTATTAATACCTAAAATTTTATTTTAATATTATAAAATTGAGTTAATTATAAAGTTAATGAATTATATTTTATTATTATGTTTCAAGCTTAACTTGAGTTATAATAATATCTTTATCTTTATCTTTAAATATGCCAAAAAGACTTATTAATGTTGCATTAACAGCATTTAAACTTTCCATATCTGCTTTTATTTTAGATTCTGTATTTATTGTTGCCCTTACTTCAAATCCACAATATTCGCTATATTTAGTCCTATATACACTTTGTTTTTTTATTTGGTTTTGTTGTATTTTTTGAAATTGTATTTTAGCTTTTTGAAATTGTATTTCATATTTTTTTTGTTTTTCTTGTTTTATTGAGTTTTTTTGTATTTGTTGATTTTGTTGTGATTTTATAATGTTTATATTAAATGTTTTTGGTTTAAAACTAGGTATAAAACTAGCATAATATTTCAATGTATCTGTATGTATTGTATTTGATGGTTTTATCTCTATATTAACACCATTAATTGGTATATTATAACAAAGTGGAAAGATTTTATTTGTAATCTTTGCTGCATTTATACCAGCTGTTATTGCGATTTGTAAATAAGAATCTTTTTTATCATCTATCATAAATTTATCAAAGCTATTAGGAGAAACAATCATTAGCCCAACTGCATTACTCTCATAATTATTAATTGGTTTTTGCGTTATATTTTTTAACTCTGTTATATTATGTTGCATTTGTAAGCCCTTAAAATCTATTATAAATAAAACAACAATAATTTATTGTAATAATTATATCTTAATTTAGTGTAAAATTAAATTTTATGATTTTAAGCAAATACTTATTTACATTATTGTGTCAATAAAATACTTTACTAAGTTATTTATATATTAACTGATTATACACAAAACACAAAGCATTATGCTATAATCTAAGCTTTATTTTAATGTAAAGGCTAAATATGAGTTATCAAGAAAGGTTAAATGGTATTATAAAGGAGTTAAGCAAAGGCATATATGAAAGAGATGAGAGCTTAAGACTTGTCTTATTATCATTTCTATCAGGTAAATCAGCCTTTTTATATGGACCTCCGGGCACTGCAAAAAGTCTTATAGCAAGGAGAGTAT
>JARIAP010000046.1 GCA_029257755.1 Helicobacter sp. | reverse complement strand
CCCCAAATATGATCAATTACTATCCAATCTTTTACATACATATTATCCATTGGATCAAATCCATTATCACTATTATATAACATTTTTTGTGGCATAATAACAATTTTATCTATATTATCAATTAAATATGCAGCCCAAAAACTAAATGTAGAATTAGCCATAATAGCATGTTTGCAAGATCTCATTAATTCCATCTATAAAATCAAATTTCATATTTTTTTTAATATCATCATTAATATAATGTAAAAAGTTATCTTTACACCATTTAATATCATTACTAAATATAAAAATATAAGGCTCACTTAATTTTTGTTTAATAATTTTTAAGGCGTTATTATAATATGTTGTGCCAAGATTAATATGTATAGAATTATGTGCTAAATAATCCCCTCTTCTAATATGTAAGAATACAGAATTTTTAGTATTTATAATATTATCTTTTATCTTAGCGTTATTGATTGATGATGGTTTTTTGAGTGTAAAATCTTTTTTAATAATATTTTCTATATCCTTAAAATATTGAATATCATTGAAATAACCTTCAAAATAAGAATATGGGCTAAATTCTTTAATATTATTAAATTTATGCGAAAAGTTATTAGATTCTATAAAATGGTTACTATAAGTCTGTTGATTTCTATATTTTCTAGATATAAGTTTTATATATAATTTATGAAATATACTATATTTAATATCTTTTTTACTATATAGCATATACTCTTCAAAATTAAAATAATATAAAATAGGTAATGAAATATTAAAATTCAATATTTCTAATTTACGAATTGTATTTTTATATATTTCTGCATTATTTTTTTTAAGTTGCTTTAAAACACTATTTATACCATTATACCAACTAGCATCAAGCAAAACTTCAAAACCCTTAGATTCTAAAGATTTAGCAAAGGCATATTGAAACATTTGATTTCCTAAACCACCTTGCAATTTTACAATCATATTTAACCTTTATGATAAAAAGTGATTTAATATAAAATATAATAAAGAAGTAGATTCCACTATAAATAAAAAATACTTATTAAATAAATTGAAATCACTATTCATATTTTTTCCAAAAAGTTCTATCAAAAAAATCTGCTTCATTAAGCAAAGCTTCAAATGGCTTAAATCTCTCTTTATAACCCATAGATTTATGATTTTTAATCCAATATCCCGGATAAAAATATTTTAAATTAAGTTTTTTTGCTAAATTTAACAAAAGAATTATATTTAAAGTTCCTAAACTAAGCTTTTCATAATCATGATCATAGAAAAAATAATTTGCACTCATAGAATCAAGCACAACATCAAAATAACTTACACCAATAAGCCTACCATCTCTATATAAACACATTTCATATCCAAAGTATTCACTACCAGATACAAAAGAATTTGTATATCTTGACATATCTATATTATTTACACTCCATTGTTTTTTTTGAGTCATTTTTGTATGATATTTTACATATAAACAAATTCTTGCATCATTTGTAATAGGTCGCCTAATTTGAATTAGAGTATCAATATTCTTTTTTAAAATCCTTTTCATATTAGAACTTATCTTAAAGTCCCCAACAAGTTGCCTAATAGTTATACATTTAGTGCAATTTGGACATTTTGGAACAAAAAAGTATTCACCAAAACGACGATAACCTCTCTCAAGTAATCCATGATAAAAATAAGGTGTACAATCTTTAATACCCAAATAACGAAATTGACTTTCCATATTTTCATAATAAGAACATGGGTGAACTTCCGATAAAAAATCAAAATATTCCATTATTTAACTACTTTGAGAATCTAAACTTTTTATATGTTTTAATTGCAATAAAATAAAAAACTGGTATATCCATGAAATTAACAAAAGATTTAATTGCATAGTCAAATAAAAATAGCATAAAAACATCATAATAAGGAATAGTGAAAAGAAATGCAACATGAAAAAATATAAAAGTATCTATACATTGTGCTATAAACGCACTTGCTCCATTTCTTAACCACCAAAGAGATGGAAATATTTTTTTAAGTTTGTAAAAAATTACAACATCAAGAAATTGTGCTACAAAAAATGCACTAACACTAGCTAATGCAATTCTTATAGCAGTATATGGTTCATTTGAAACAAAAGCTAGACAACATGATGGTAAAAACGCTACTAAAAGCCCATATTTCAAAGCCCTTAAAACCTCTTTCCTACTATGTTTCTCACTCAAAATATCCATAATTAAAAATGATAATGGATATGTTAATGCACCATAAGTTACATGAGATAAATTAATATTAAAATCAAAAAATGGTATATAAATATTTCCTATTGTAAAATTTACAAAATAATTTGATGATATAATAACAATTGCAAAAAGAGAAACAGCTATATTAAAGGTTTTATTACTCATATCTTTTTCTATTGGTGGTAAATAACTCATGATATTTCTCCATTATGAAATTTTGATAATTTTAATGCAAATTCAACTTCACCTTTAGTAATTCTTAATTCTTTTGATATTGCATCAATAGTATACCCATTTTTAAATAACTCTAAAATCTGCTTTTCATTTCTTTGTTGGGATGGTGTATTAAAATGCCCTAAACTACGCAATCTTTCCTCTAAAATCAAAATTTTGTCTTCAAAATAATCTCTATCGCTTTGCAATCCATGTTGTAAAGAAATGATATCCGCCTTTAAATCAGCCATTACTTTAATAGTTTCATTGTTTGGTTTTATATCAGAAGTTTTCTTATCATTATCTATAATCCATTTTTGTATTTTATAAATATCTTTATTTATATCCTCTATTGAAGTTTCTAATTGCATAATCTTTCTTTTACTTTCCTTTTCTTTTATAGCAATATAAAGTAAAACTATGATAATCATCAATATAAATAATCCAGCAATAATTACGCTCATCATTTCATAGCTTAAATTCATAATATTTGTATTCATACTTTTCCTTTAATTAAATTAAAAAGATCAAAAATTTTGTGATTTACGAGCCTTTAGCATTTCTCTTTCAACACTAACTATATAACTATCATAATCTTTTAAATCTCTATCTCCAATCTTTATAATTTTTAAAATATTTTCTTCAATTGCAATTGCAAATAAAGGAATGCATCTTGCAGGAAAAATTGGCAAAGATAAGCGTATATAATATTGTTTATCTTTTTGTAAAGTTACAGAATCTAAAAGTATAACACCATGTCCTAATTGTTCTGTATGTGATATATTTTCTAATGGAACATACCTTACTTCAGAGCCAATTATTATATTTTCTATATGTTCAAGTTTCCTATATATATGAACAAGCATTTCACCTAAAATCAGACTCCCACCACCACATTTACAATCTCCACTTTTTGCTTGTAAAGAATGTAGCCATTTATCTATAGAATTATTGTGAAGTTGTGTTATAACTTGATACTCTTCTAAAACTCTAGATTCTATAGAATCACTTAATAATTGAAACTCAATATTAAGTCTAGCTTTAACTAATCTTGTTTCTAACTCCACATCAAATCCTTACTATACTATCTAAAATAATAAAAAATAAAAATACAAATCCTAAATATCCATTTGTTGTAAAAAATGCACGAGGTATATTACTAAAATCTTTTCTAACAATCATGTGTTCATAAAACAACATACATGCAGATAAAATAAGTCCTACTATAGCTAAACTATAAGTTGTGCTAAACTCCAAAAATAATGCCCAAAAAAATACAGCTATAATATGAAAAATTCTTGCTATATGCAAAGAATTATCTATACCAAATCTTGATGGAATTGAATATAAATTTTGTTTTTTATCATACTCAATATCTTGCAATGAATATAAAACATCAAATCCAGCAACCCAAAATAATACACCTATACTTAAGAAAATAGTCCATAAATGTATATTTGAGCTAACAGCAATATCACCTGCTATTGGGGCTAACCCAAGAGATAATCCAAGCACTACATGAGATAAATAAGAAAATCTTTTCATTAAACTATAAACACCTAAAATAAATAAAAATGGTATAGAAAGTTTAAATGCTAAGTCATTAATTAAATAACTAACAAAAACAAATAAAAATGCGTTAATAAAGCAAAATCCTATTAATATAGGCAAACTTAATCTACCATCAACACTAGGACGATCTTTTGTTCGTTCATTAACAATATCTATATCCCTATCGCAAAAACGATTAAAAGACATGGCAAAATTTCTTGCAGTAACCAAAGCAATAATACATAATATTAAAGTTTTAAAACCAAAAAAGCCGCTATCATGCACAGAATTAGATGAAACAATCATAGCAATGATAATGAAACTAGCACTAAAAATTGTATGTTCAAATGCTACTAATTCACTTAAAACTTTTATTTTTTCTTTAAGTTTTCCCATACATAATATTTCCATAAAAATACTTTTTGTTAAATCCTTAATTATAGCTTAAAAATATCAAAAAATCAACCAACATAGTAAGTATTCTTTTTAATATTGAAATAATTAATTATTTTTAATAGAATTATAATTTTTAATTAATTTAATTTATAGTATTTGCTATATTTACACGCATAACTCTTCCATGATATACTTCTCCATCAAGCATACTAATAGCTGTATCCGCATTATCATCATCCATTTCAACAAAAGCATATCCCTTAAATCTTCTTGTTTCCTTATCAACAATTAATCTACTAGATATAACATTTCCAAATTGTGAGAACAAATCAACTATTTGCTGTTGTGTAATATTATAATTCAAATTACCAATATAAATACTTTTCATTTCTTACCTTAAAGAATAAAATTAGCCATAAAGTTATATTTTGAAATAATTGATATTAAAATATTTATTAATAATTAAACTTATTTATTGTCTCCTACCAAAAGTTATAGAATAAGTATCACTTCTCACATTAAATAACGGATCTTTTGGTGTATCTACTCCATCAGGCAATATATTTGGCATAAAAACATCTCCATTGCATTCTACACCATCATATTTATTTACTATTAATGTGCCAATCTCTAACTCTTTATGTTTTCCACTCCATAATGCTGTTGTGTCATTT
>JARIAP010000033.1 GCA_029257755.1 Helicobacter sp. | reverse complement strand
CAGGGACAACTGCTATACCTATTTATGAAATAGGTAGGCAATTTTGGATACAAGGGGGCTATAAGTTTTAAATATATAAGTTTTTTTTATATATGAAATACTTATTTGCTAAAAAACTAAAACATATTATTATAATTTAGTTTCTAATTCAACATTTATAATAAGAGTATATATGAATTTTTGGAATGAAATTTATTCACATTTTAGCCCTATAGCTTTTAATATGTTTGGTTTTGATATTCATTGGTATAGCTTGGCTTATGTATCTTCTTTATTAATTGCCTTTTTTTTAGCTAAATATTTTATTGCAAAAATGCCTAGATTTAAAAATATAGAATCTAGTATAGTTGATAGTTATTTTATATGGGTTGAGATTGGTATATTACTTGGTGCTAGATTTGGCTATCTTTTTATATATACTAATTCTGCTATGTTTTATATTACGCATCCTTGGGAAGCATTTAATCCATATATTGATGGTAAATTTGTTGGTATAGCTGGTATGAGTTTTCATGGTGCGGTATTTGGATTTTTAATTGCATCATTTATATTTTTTTATGTTAAAAAAGCAAATATATTTGGATTACTTGATTTAGTTGCATTGAGTGTGCCTTTAGCTTATGTTTTTGGTCGTATAGGAAATTTTTTAAATAAAGAACTATATGGACGAATTATTGATATAGAATCACTTAAGTCAATTGGTATTTATGTAGATGGTGCATTAAGATACCCTAGTCAATTAATAGAGGCATTTTTAGAAGGTATAGTTGTTTTTGTAGTTGTATATATAGCATCTAAAAAGATTAAAACTGAAGGTAGCTTGATTGTTGTATATGCGTTTTCATATAGCATTGCAAGATTCATAGCAGAGTATTTTAGAGAGGCAGATTCTCAAATGGGATATTATTTTTTAAATTTAAGTATGGGGCAGATTCTATGTTTTGTTATGATGGGTGTAGCATTGCTTTTGTTGTATGTAGTTAATAAAAGAGAAAAAACAAATATTAAAAATAAGGATTAGCATGGGATTTGAAGTTTTTGGTAAAAAAGTTTTTGATTTTACTATGCCATTTTCTAATTTTGAGGCATGGAGCACTATTATAATAGTTACTGGAAGTTCTTTTATAATATTTTTAATTTTGTCTAATAAAGCAAAAAAATATAAAGATTCTAAGAAGAATTGAGTTTAGGAAAATAAGTGAAAATTGCTATATTTGGTGGTAGTTTTGATCCGCCACATAGGGGACATTTACAAATAATAGAGCTTATACTTAATAAATTAGATATAGATAAATTAATTATACTTGTAGCATATAAAAATCCATTTAAAGCAAATTATAGAATCCAAGCAAATAAGAGATTAAAATGGATAGAATCTATAACAAGTAAATATAATAAAATTATATGCAGTGATTATGAGATATTGCAAAATAAGGTAGTAACTAGCATACAAAGTGTAAGATATTTTGAATCTATATATAATCCATCTAAAATATATTTTGTGTTAGGGCAAGATAATTTTTTACAAATAGATAAATGGAGTGAATTTGATATATTGAAAAATAAAGTAGAATTTATTGTCATAGAGAGATTTTCATATGAAAATGAATGCAATATAAATAAAGTGGAAACAAAATCAAATGAAGAAATATGTATTCAATATGCAAAAAAATTTTATATTAAAATGAAGTTTTTTAGCTTTTGCTATAATTATTCATCAAGTAAGATTATACATGATATTTCAAAAAATATAGATGAAATCCCAAGTAATATTCATAAAGATATTTTAGAATCTTACTTATAAATACATAAAGGATAATAATGCAATACACACAAAAACAATCATTGCAAACTTTAGTTAAAGATATAGCTAATATACTTGATTCTAAGAAGGCAAATGATATAGCAATAATAGATTTACAAGGAAAAGATTATATATCTCAATTTGTAGTAATTGCTACTGCTATGGCTGGAAAACATTCCTTATCATTGCTTAATTACTTAAAAGGAGAGTTAAAGTCAAAAGGTGTGCAATTTTATGCAGTAGATGAAGAAAATGAAGATTGGGTTATAATAGATTTAGGCGAAGTAATGATACATATTTTTACACAGAATCATAGAAATAAATATAATCTTGAAGAGTTTTTAACTAAGACTTTTGTAAAAATTAGTTAAATAATTTATTATAATTTTATCTAAGGTAAAATTATAAGTATTTGTATTAAAATTTAATAAATTTAATATTTACTGCAGTATTATTTATTCTATAAATAATATTCATTAGTTTAGATTTAAAAAACTTTTTGTGTGTTTTATATTTATTTGTATTTTTTAACAATCTTTTTATTGCATAAAATTTATAGTTAGAGGTTAGATTCTAATCAAGTTTATTTATTGCTAGATATTATTTATTTTTTATAGAATCTTTTTTCATTGAGTTTATAAAATTAGTTTTTTGATATGATAATTGTATTAAGTAAATAAGCATGATTTAAAATTA
>JARIAP010000124.1 GCA_029257755.1 Helicobacter sp. | reverse complement strand
GAACAAACTAGATACATTCCCAATCTTAATGCAGGTAGTTTAGATTTTTCAAAATTTGTTAATACATCTTTTGTTGGTATGTTTGTTGGTGTGCCACCAAGTTCTTTTGCAAAATGAGGTGTTACTAATTTACCATTTGCGAGTAATGCTGTGTAGCGAGCAATTTGCATTGGTGTAGCAAGAAATGAACCTTGTCCTATTGAAGTAACAATAGTATCCCCAACATACCATTGTTGAGAATAATTTCTCATTTTCCATTCTGGAGTTGGAAAATTACCGGAATTTTCATAAGGTAAATCAATACCTGTCTTCATGCCAAACCCCATTTTATTCATAATATTAGCAATATTATTTATACCTGTAACTTGTGATAGTTTATAAAAATATACATCTACACTTTCTCTAATGGCTTTATATACATCTGCACTTCCATGCCCACCAGCTTTCCAATCTCTAAATTTATGTTTATTAACTTCAATAAATGGTGGAGTATTGATAATTGTTTTTTCTGTTGTATCTGTAAATTCTAAAAATGCTAATGCCATACCCATTTTTATAACAGATCCCGGCGGATATTGACCACTTATAAGCTTATTTATAAGTGGTTTATAGGGGTTTTCAAGAAGTTCTTTATATTTTTTATGAGATATACCACCTATAAAGTCATTTATATTGTATTCTGGATAGCTACCTGCAGCAAGAATTTCTCCATTACGAGAATCCATTATAATTGCAGCACCATTGTGTTCGTTAAATACAGAATCAAGTTTTTCTTGAAGTCTCATATCAAGACTAATTTTCATATCATTATTACTTGTTGCTTGAACTTCTTCAATTAATCTTAATTGTTGATTAAGACTATTTACTTGTATTGTTTTGTATCCTAATTTACCTTGCAAAAAGGTATTATATTGTTTTTCAATACCTTGCTTACCAATTATTTTTGTATACTTAGAAATTGGTTCAATTTCTCTATCTTTAACATCACTAGCACCTATATATCCTATAATATGTGATGCAGATGAATTGTTTGGATAAAATCTTTTTGTTGTTGGTGTAATAACTATATTTTTCTCTTGCAACATAACAGCATATATTATTTGCATTTGTGCATATGGTATAAATTCAATTAAAGTAACAGGAGTTCTTCTGTAAATGCTATTAAATTTTTTATAGGTATCATATAATTTTTCTGTATTAATATCAATAATATGTTTTTTAATAAAGCTAATCTCTTTTTTAAGTTCATCATCACTAAGTCGATTTTTTAATGCTAGGCTAAAACCTAGTTCATTAATAGCTAGAGGTTCATTGTTTCTATCAAGTATCTGTCCTCTTGTTGGGACAAGAATTTCTGTTTTAATCGTATTTTCAGATGAAAGTTTATCGTAATATTCATGTCTTGCAATAGTTAATATATATAATTTTACAATAAGGATTAAAAAAATAATTCCAAAAATAGAATATAAAATCTTAAAGTTTGTAGATATTTTTTTCATTTCATTCTTTCACAAATAAATAATAATATATAAGTGCTAATATAGAATCTATAACAAGATAATAAATATATAATGTAGAAAATTCTAATATTTGAGTTTTAAACAAAACATTACATAAAAGCATACCAGCAAAATAAAAAATATATAATGCTATAACATAAATAAGTATAAAAATTACATTAACAAGCAATAAAGATTCTAATTGTTGTGCGATAAATAAATGAACAACAAAAAATACACAAGGTGCTATACCAATAATCAATGATTTGTCAAGTTCATAAAAAAGTAAACATATCAAAACAATAATTGATATATAAATTTTATCGTTATTAAAACTTTTATGAAATATTAAAAATAAAACACCAATTAATGGTGGTAACATAGGATATATATCGCTTGTGCTTGTATATATTATATAAAATAATATTCCAAAAATAATATAAAAAAATTGCTTTGTTTTTGTTTGCTTGTATATCATGGTTAAAGGCTTTTTTATTTTGAATTATACATGATTATATATTTAAGTTCAATATTAAATAATAGCTTTTATAAAAAGTCATCAATAAAACACTATATTTTTAATTAATAAAATTTATTAATTATTAATTTTGCTTATGTGAGTTATAAAGATAAGGTATAATTAAAGTTTATTTTGTTGCAAGGGAATTTATGAAAACAATTCAAATTGATATTAATGGACAAATAGAAACATATATTCTTGACAAATACGCTACATTAAGTGATTGTTCTATTGTGCAAAAAATTGGTGGTAGTGTATTGCTATGCAGTATATGTATAGATTATGATAGTATAGTAGATGAAGATTTTTTGCCACTAAATGTTCAATATATAGAAAAAATGTATGCTATAGGCAAAATACCACAAGGCTTTATAAAAAAAGAAGGGAAGCCAAGTGAGCATGAAATTTTAACTTCTCGCCTTATTGATAGGAGTTTGCGCCCCCTTTTTCCTAAAGGATTCCCATATTCTGTGCAAATTACAATTTTAGTGCTTAGTTATGATTCTAAAACAGATGTATGCAGAGATGCTATGAATCTTGCTAGTATATGTTTGTATTTATCAAGTATTCCTATAGCAAACAAACAAATACTAAATGGTGTACGCATTGTTCGTGATGATAAAGGTGTAATAAAAACTTGTAATAATTTAAGTGATCTTTGTAATTCTAGCTTAGATTTATTTGTAAGTGGTATAGGAAATGAAGTAACTATGATAGAAATGCAATCTCTAAAAACTAAATGTTACAACACAACAAATAACAAAGATTCTAATATAGAGCAATCAAATGAAATATCTAAGGAAAAGCTAATAGAAGCAATATCTATTGCAAGAAGTCAAATATATGATACTTCATTGCAATATACAAGACATTTTGAATCTTTTATTAAACAAAAAATTGATTTTAAGGTTGATTTGAATATACATGCGTTATTGAAAAATACATTGCAAATGCAATATGGAGAAGATATAAGACAATGTTTGCAAGGAATGTCAAAAACAGAAAGACATACGCATATACAAAGTTTAATACAAAAAATTGCTACAGAACAAAATATAGAAGTATCGCTTGTAACAAAACATATTTATGCTATTAAAAAAGAAATTATGCGTTCTATGATATTAAATGATAATATAAGAGCAGATGGTAGAGCACCAACACAAATTAGAGATATTAATATAGAATCAAATATATTGCCTCATGCACATGGAAGTGCTTGTTTCACACGAGGTCAAACTCAGGCATTAGTTACTTGCACACTTGGTAATCAAAATGATGCACAAACACAAGAAGGTATATTATCCCAGCCAAAAAGTAAGGTTATATTTCATTATAATTTTCCACCATTTAGCGTTGGTGAAGCCTTTCCTATTGGTGCTAGTTCAAGAAGAGAATTAGGACATGGCAACCTTGCATTAAAAGCTATAGAATCTAATATAGCAACTAGTCCGCATACAATAAGGATTGTATCAGAAATATTGCAATCAAATGGTTCTAGCTCTATGGCTAGTGTTTGTGGTGCTACTTTAGCTATGCTTGGTGCAGGTGTGAAAATGTATAATATGGTTGCTGGTATTGCTATGGGGTTGATATATGAAAGTGAAGATAAGTTTGTTATACTTAGTGATATTATGGGTTTGGAAGATTTTGATGGTGATATGGATTTTAAGATAGCAGGCAATGAAAATGGTTTTAGTGCATTGCAACTTGATATTAAAATAAATGGGCTTTCTGAAAAGATATTAAATGATAGTTTATCTCAAGCACAAGATGGAATTAACTATATTCTATCAATAATGAGACAAGTAATAATTGAGCCAAATTATACTATATTGCCACAACAAGAAAGCTTTCAGGTTTCTAATGGCAGTATGCCAGACATTATAGGTCAAGGTGGGAAAACAATAAGAAACATAACTTCTAAATTCAATGTGGATATAAATCTTGATAAAGAAAATAATATTGTAAATATAGTAGCAAACAATAAAGATTCTATAATGAAAGCAAAAGAATATATACTAGAAATTGTAAAAAAGAAAGACAAAAAAGAATTGTTATACAAACAAGATGAGGTATATGATGGAATAATAAAAAAAATTATTGATATTGGGATATTAGTAGAATTACCACAAGGCGGCAATGGATTATTAAAGGGTATTGGTATAGAAAGTGGGTTAGAGATTAACAATCAAGTAAAAGTAAAAGTGATTTATTGTGGTGGTGGAAAAATTGACTTAGAGTTAATTTAATCAATATATTAACAATTAAAACTTTAAAATTTATTGTATTATGCAATCATATACTAAACATAAAACTACTTTGTAAAATATTGATGTAATTTTATAAAATACACAAAAAAATATAGCTTAATTACAATTTACATTTATTGCAAATTAAACATATAGTATTATAACTTTAGTTATTTGTATAAAATAATATGTTAGAATAATTATATAATTTATATGGAGTATATCAATGAATAAAATATATCAAATAAAAGGTTTTGTTCCTTTTATAATTGTAACTTTTATTAATGCTTTTATTGATTTAGGACATAAAGTTTTAATGTTAAATATAATTTATAAGTCTTTCAATCAAAGTGAGCATTTAATTTATAATTCAATAGCAAATGCACTTGTTATACTACCTTTTATATTGCTTTTTTCTCCCGCTGGTTTCTTGAGTGATAAATTTTCTAAGAATAAGGTTTTAAGATTTGGTGCTTTAGCAAATATTATACTTTTATCTATTGTAGCATTTTTTTATTATATGGGTTTTTTTTGGTGTGCATTTTATATAACACTTTTAATGGGGATTCAAGCTGCTATATATTCACCTGCTAAATATGGTTATATAAAAGAGCTTGTAGGAAAAGAAAACTTAACTTGGGGAAATGGTGTTATACAAGCAACTGCAATAATTGCTATGCTTGGTGGTATGGTATTTTTTTCTGCATTATTTGAAAGATTTTATACAAATGGATTGACAAACCCAAACGAAATTATACAAGAAATGTTTTTTTTATCAATTTTGCTTTGCATTTTTGCATTTTTTGAATTTATTGTAAGTTTTAGGTTACCAACAATAATAGAAAACACTAAGGCTATTTTTGATAAAACAAAATATTTTAAGGGTGAGCTTTTGAAAGAAAATTTCACAACTATTAGAAAGCACAAAATGATATATTTATCAATATTATTTATAGCTGTATTTTGGACAATATCTCAATTAATTACAAATATTTTTCCTGTTTATGCAAAAAATATTTTAAATATATCAAATACAAATCATGTAAATATAGTAATAGCTTGTGCTGGTGTTGGAATTATAATTGGCTCTATTATGGCTGGTAGATATTCTAAAAATTACATTGAAACAGGGCTTATTCCTCTTGGGGCTTGTATAATGTTTTTAACACTTGTTGTTTTTACTTATTTTCATTCATTATTTAGTGTTGCAATATTATTCTTTTTATTTGGTTTAGGTGGTGCTTTATATGTTGTCCCATTTAATGCACTAATGCAATTTTATAGTAATGATCAAGAGCTTGGTGTTATTCTTGCTGGGAATAATTTTGTGCAAAATGTTGGTATGCTTTTATCATTATTAATTGCTACTATATTTGGCATAAATGATTTACCGGTTGAATGGCTTGTTTATCTTAGTGCATTGATTGGATTTGTTGCTACTGCTTATATGGTTAAGCTTATGCCTTTCTCTCTTGTTAGAATCTTGGTTAGCATGGCTATATTACAAAGATATAGATTAATTGTTGAGGGATTTAATAATATACCTCAAAAAGGTGGAGTATTATTACTTGGTAATCATATATCTTTTATTGATTGGGCTATTGTGCAGATGGCTGTCCCAAAGAAAGTTTATTTTGTTATGGAGAGAAGTATATATTCTAGGTGGTATATTAAATTTTTCCTTGATTTCTTTGGTGTTATCCCTGTATCAAATCTTGGTAGTAGGGGTGCTATTGAACAGATTCAAACTAGACTTAGCAATGGTGATATTGTATGTTTGTTTCCTGAAGGAGTAATTAGTAGGCATGGACATTTAAATGAGTTTAAAAGTGGTTTTGAAAAAATAGCACAAGGTGTTGATGAAAATAATGCGGTTGTATTGCCATTTTATATACGCGGTATGTGGGG
>JARIAP010000107.1 GCA_029257755.1 Helicobacter sp. | reverse complement strand
GTTAGAGGAGAGAGTATTCCATTGGTTGATATGCGTAGATGGCTTTATTATAATTCTTCAAACCCAAAAAGAGATTTAAAAAAATATTCAGTAGATAGCCAAAAGAATCTTGTAATTTTATGTAATTTTTCTCAATGCACAGTTGGATTAAGAATATTAAGTGTTAAAAGAATTATACAAAGAAGTTGGGATTCTGTAATTGTTGGTAGCGAATATAGCTTTGATGGCAACAATAAAGTTACTGCAACTACAAAATTTGATGATGGAGCTGTTGTGCAGATTATGGATGTTGAAAGAATGGTTGTAGATGCCTTTCCAAATGCAGAAGCTTCACATGAACTTGAACTAGAAAACTTAAGTGCAATAAAAAGCGATAAAGTAATATTACTAGCAGAAGATTCTAAACCAGCACAAAAATCATTGCAATTAATTATGGAAAAGTTACAATTAAGATACTTTACTTTTCCAAATGGCAAGGCATTATTAGAATATATACATAGTCCCGGTGTTGTGCAAACAATTGGAGCAGTTATTACAGATCTTGAAATGCCACTTATTTCTGGTTTTGAAGTATTAAAGCATATTAGAGACAATGAAACAACAAAAAATATACCAGTAATTGTTAATTCATCTATGAGTAATGATTCTAATATAGAAAAAGCACAAGCATTAAAAGCAAACGCATTTATAACTAAATCTAATCCACTTGAAATAGAAGATGCTCTAAGAGAAGCATTAGAATTTTAGACTTAACTATTTATATTATTCTAATTAAATAAAACAATATTAATTAGAATAAGTGTTGCAATATTAGTTTATTTAAAAAAATTAATCCATTCTATACATTAAATATATTAATCGAAATATACATTATATAACAAATAACAAAAATTACTATTTTATAACTTCAAACAAGGAATAAAAATTGCTAATACAACTAAAAAATTAAATGGAGTTTTACTATGGATATTAATATTGGCAATACATTACCATCTCTACAACAAAAAATGTCTATTCAAAAAGATTCTTTAAAACTTGCAGATATTCAAAAAAACTTTAAAATTATAGATGAAGTTCCATCAACAGATACAATAAATGTAGATGACGATCCTCAATATTCATCTCAAATCAATAACATATATTCCACCATGAAGGCTTTACAAATTGCAAAAAAAAGTTTAAGCGATACTCAAAGTATTGTAAAAGATATAAAAAGTAATTATAAAATAGAAAAATATGATGCTTGGGCTCCAGTAGATGATACAATGTTAAAACAACGATACGATTTAACATTACAAATAAAAAAGATTCTATCAAATGCTGTATATAATCATAAAAATGTCTTTACAGCAGATTATTCACAAGAAGGAATAAAACTTAACCTAGAACGAAAAGATTTAAATTCTTTAAATTTAAGAGATGAACACTCTATTGATATTTTTTCTTATAATATTGACAAGCTAAGTCAGCAAATAGAAGAGGAAATAAAAAAACTTCAAGATAAAATTGATAAAATTAATCAAGATCGTTGGTTATCTATGGCAAAATTAAGTGATATTAAATTGCAACCAAAAGAAGTAAATGCTAATTTAAAAAATACACAACAAACACCAAATCTTGCAACTATGTTAGCACAAGCTACACAACAAACACAAGATATTGACAAAAACAATGCAAAAGAAAATAATACAGAAATATCAACAGGAGAAACAAAAAATAAAGATACTAAGAATACAAATAATATGCAACAAAAAACAGAAAATAAAGAAAATGATTCTACCGACAAAACAAATATTAAAGAAATAAACAAAAATACAGAATCAAAAAATAATAAAGCAAATGAAACAGCAAAAGAAGTAGAAAACAAACAAAATGGAGATAAAAATCAAGAAGATTCTATAAAAAGAGATATAGACAAACAAACAGATAATAAAGAAAAAAATGAAAAAGAAACAGATGACAAAAACAACAATGAAATTAAACAAAATGAAAATAGTAATACAGAGTTAAAAGAAAATAAAGATAAAGAATTAATACAACAAAACACAAATATAAATGAAAGCAAAACGAATAACAAAGAAGAAAATATAGATGCTAAAATTGAATATAAAGAAAATACAGAAAATTCTAAAGACAAAATAAGCTAAATAAAAATATATACGACATTATAATTTATATTATTAACTACATCTCACTTTTTCAAAAATATAACTTATTATGAAAAATATATTATTTTTCAATAAAAATTTCTAATAATAGAATTATATTTGTTAAGTATGGTAACAATGATTGCATTTCTATAAACAAATTTATAATTAAATATGCCTAAAGTTATTAATTTTTATAAAATAAAACACATAAAAACTTTGTATTTAATTAAAAATAAAAAATATTATTTTGTATATTTATTGATTAAATAAAAAGTTTTTGTAATTTTATCTGAAAGGTATATTATGTTTTTTTCAAAATTGCAAGTGGGAACTAAAATAGTTGCTATTGTATCTATTGTTGTATGCTTATGTATGGGATTTATGATGATTACCATATTAATGAAAACCACAAAAGTTTTAGAAAATGAAGTAAATAAACTATTGTTAAGCCATTCACAAAATATAGGTTCTATCATTAGAGGACAAATGAATGAGGCTTTTTCAACCTTAAAAACTGCTAGAAATGAAATTGAAAAATTAGCTACAATGAGTTCAAATGAAAACAATCAAAAAACAATAGAATCAGTTATATCAAATATGCTTGATAGCAATAATTTAGGATCTCTTGGTTTTTTATATATGTTTAATAATAATTATAAAGATGATAATATAAAAGATCCAAAACATAAACTTCCAAATGGAGAATTTCTTATAATTGCATATGATGAAAACCCAAACATAAAAGGCGGAGTTAAAACTATACAAGCTAATGATATTATATTAAATCTTCCAAGTGTTAAACAAGTTATACAAACAAAAACACAAAGCATAGGTAATCCAAGAAAAATAAATATTAATGGAGTAGGAGAAATGTTTGGTATGGCTATTAATATGCCTATTATAGGCAAAAATAATAATCTTGTAGGAGTTATGGGAATATTTGTAGATTTAAAAACAATTGATAAATATCTCGATGCTAATAAAACAGATATTTTTCCTAATTCCATAACAGCTATTATGTCAGAAGATTCTACAATAGCAATTCATACAACAAATGAAGATTTTATTTCAAAAAAATTTGAAGATATTTTTAAAGGTGATATTACAAGTGAAAGAAAAAATATAATTGATGCGGTTAAAAACAAAAATTCTTTAGTAAGTGAGTATGTTGCTTCAAGCGGACATGAAAGTTATAGCTCTGTGTATCCATTTTTATTAAATGATGATTTTAATATATATTGGTCCATAGCTCATTCTGCACCAAAAGATTATGTATTAAGCAGTTTAAATGATCTTATAATATTTATCATTGTAAGCGTTATGTTATCATTATTGATTATTATAATAATAGTTTTTTTATATATAAAATTCAAAGTTAGCAATAAAATTAAAAGTATATCTAAGTTAATTAATTCTTTCTTTTTATATCTTAATTATGAGATAAAAGATGCACCACAATGTCAAAAAACAACATCTGATGATGAAATTTGCAATATGGTTAAAATAGTTAATAAGAATATAGAAAATTTGAGATTGGGATTAGAAAAAGATTCTAATGTAGTTCTAGAATGTATAGAAACAGCAAAGTCAATAGAATCTGGAAATCTAACTACTAGAATATTGCAAATTCCAAATAACCCACAATTAAACGATTTAAGGGAAGTATTAAATAATATGCTTGGTGTATTGGAAAAAAAGATTGGTAAAGACTTAAATAAAATATATGAAACATTTGACTCATATGAAAAATTAGATTTCACTACAAAAATTAATAATGCTAATGGAAATATAGAAATTGCAACAAATTCTTTAGGAGATGAAATCAAAACCATGCTTTTTACTTCCCAAAATTTTGCAAAAGATTTACAAGATAAATCTGGAGAATTAGGAGATATAGTAAATCGTTTAGTAAAAAGCTCAAACACTC
>JARIAP010000070.1 GCA_029257755.1 Helicobacter sp. | reverse complement strand
ATAGATAAAATAATAATTCTCATATAATTCCTTTATTAAAAAATAATATTAAGTATTATAATGTATTAATATTAAATTTTTATTAAATATTTTGTTTCTTTTAATATATTTATTTTTTCATAGTTATAGTTTTATCTATAAAGCAAGTAAATAATAACAATAGATTAAAAAATATATTATAATTCTAAAAATTTTTAACACTAAGAAAGGTTAATATGGGAAATACAAAAAAAGATAAGAACAATAAAAAAAATCAAGATTCTAAAGACAATAATTTAAAAACACTTGGCAATATATTAGAAAACACGGATTCAAATCAAACCCAAATTAATGAGAATTTAATTTATGAGAAAAATTTGCACGCCTTAAGCTATAGGGACCCATTATTATTTTATAATCTTTTAAATATAAAAACTAATACAAAATATGAAGTATTTATGGGGAATGATAGTGCAAACTTTAATATTGTTGAAATAGGCAACAATACCCCATTATATCAAAGTGATCCATTACAAGAAAATCTAACTATTTTAAAAAGTTATGAAAATTATCGCTATTACCCATATCTCTATGCATATGGTTTAGGAAATGGTATATTATATCGTATGATGTTAGGAAATGAAGTTTTAAAGAGAATGGTAGTAGTAGAACCAGAATTAGAAATTATATATATTGTTTTAAATCTAATTGATTTTAGTGAAGATATTATGAGCAACAGATTAATATTATTGCATTCACCTCAATGTAATTTTAACATGATTAATTCCTTATTTGATATGGATAAATTTTCTAAGGTATATTCTAAAGTGTATGATTTACTTTTGCCAAATAGCTATTATGAAAAGTATCAAGAAGAGATATTAAAGATTAATAAAGATTTTGTAGCAGCTATAGAACATGGTGTAATAAGCGTAGGAAACGACACAAAAGATGCTATCATAGGGATAAAACAACATATTGAAAATATGAAATATTCACTTTATGCACCATCATTAATGGAAATACACTCAAAACTTAAAGATAGAGATACCGCTATTATTATATCAACTGGACCTAGTTTATACAAGCAATTAGATCAATTGAAAGAAATTGCACCTTATGCGACATTGTTTTGTATTGATGCAAGTTTTCCTGTTCTATATAAACACGGGATAAAACCAGATATTGTATTTTCACTAGAAAGAGTAAAAGAGAGTGCAAAATTTTACACAGATACACCAATAGAAGCACAAGAAGGAGTAATATTTTCTTTGACTTCAATAGTGCATGAAGATACAATACATGCCATAAAGAAAGGAACAAAACAATTTAGCTTCCGCCCATTTGGATATACAACACTTTTTAACTTTTATGAATATGGATACTTAGGTATAGGAATGAGTGCTGCAAATATGGCTTATGAATTAGTAGTGCATTCTCAATTTAAACGATGTATAATCATAGGTCAAGACTTAGCCTTTGGGGAAGATGGATCAAGCCATTCAAAAGGTGCTGTATATGGAGAAAATGAGATTAAACCAAAGGAAAATAAAATATTTGTAGAAAAATATGGAGGAGGAGGTGTTGTAGAAACTACAGAAGTATGGAAACTTTTCTTAAATTTTTATGAAAAAGATATTGCAAATACACCATATAAACTTGAAGTTATTAATGCTACTGAAGGTGGTGCAAGAATTAGAGGAACAATTGAAATGCCATTTAAAGAAGCATGTAAATTAATTCCAAAAGTAAAAAAGAAACAAATAAAACTTAAAGCACCAAGCAAAGATATAACAAAAAAGAATATGGAAAAGGCAATAGAAATATGCCAAAATTGGATTGATTATGGAGAATTGCAACAAGAAAAAGTAGAAAAAACATTTTTAGAGCTTGTAGAGTTTTTAAAAGAAATTGAAGAGCTTAATAAACAAAACAGGTTAGAAGAATTTAATTATAATACAATGGATAAATTAATAGATTCTATAGATGAAATAAAAGATATTTTTAATTCTCGTGTATTTCATGATTACTTTACGGATGCATTGCAATCTTATATATTTCATCAAGAACTTGATATAGCACAACTTTTAGTTCGTCCTATAAATGGCGAAGATGATAAAAGAGCAAAAGAGCTTGAATGGTTATATCACCATAGATACTGGCTTTTTAGTCTAGCTGGTGGTATTGATACTGTTATAGCGGTAGTTAGAAGGGCTTTAGAATATTTAAGTGGTGAAAAATATGAAAGTCTAAAAGACAAAGAGAAAAAAGAAAAAGAAGACAATAATCAACAATAGTTATTAGGCTATAGGAATAAAATGAGTATATATAAATTTTTTTTATTTACATTTTTTTTATCTATAAATATACTATGCTTAGATTCTATACAAATAAATCAAAATCTAACATTAAACTCTTTATATGATTCTAATCCAGCAGATTCTATACAAAAAAATATCCCATTACCAAAAGACCCAAGCACACTGCAAATGCAAGAAGAACAAATAGATTTAATGAAGAAAGAATATAGGGGAAACCCATCAAAAAGTGATTTAATTTATTATCAACAAGAAGAAACTAAAAAGAAAATACAAAAAGATAGCACATTAAAAATTAAACCAGAACATATTAAGGAAGAGGAAATAATAGGAGAAACTAGTCAACATGAGTTTATAATAAACTATATATTTAAACTCGTTGATGATATACCATATGGTGAAAATTATAGAATCTCAACGCCATTAAATCCACTTTATTTAAATAAAAGACAAAATATATCAAAAACTTGTGAAATTAACACAAAAGACAAATATTTAACACTTATAAACTATCCATATTATACAAAAACAGAAATGAAAGCAAGTATAAGAAAACAAATTCAATATTTATTGTATAATTTGTTACAAGAATATAAAACAGAAGTTTTAGAATGTCTTATGTTAAATCAAGCACATCTTGATGATATAAATACCGCTATAAATCTTGAGGCAAGAACAAGAACTATTGCAAATATTAGATCTTATTTGCTTGTAGATTTTCATGGTGGAATTTTAACGCTTGAAGTTTTTAATCCAAAAGAAAAATAATGCTAAGGAAGGATTTATGAAAATAGCTATTGTAGAAGATGATATAAATATGAGAAAAAGTTTAGAGTTTTTCTTTTCTGACTATAAAGACTTAAATGTTGTAAGTTTTAAAAATCCAAAAGATGCACTTAAATCCCTTGATGATAGTTTTGAGCTTGTTATAACAGATATAAATATGCCACAAATGGATGGCTTAGAATTTCTAAATAAGCTTGATGGTAAATATGAAGCCATTGTAATAACAGGTAATGCAACATTAAATAAAGCCATAGAATCTATTAGGCTAGGTGTAAAAGATTTTTTTCAAAAGCCATTTGAACCACAAGAATTACTTGAAGCAATATATCGCACAAAAAAAATTGTTGAATTTAATAAAACACATAAAAATATACAAACAACTAAACAAGCATTAAAGGATAAAATGTTTAAATCAAGTTCTAAAAAATTAGAAGAAGTAAAAACTCTAGCACTAAAAGTAGCACCAACTGATGCAAATGTATTGTTGCTTGGTGCAAGTGGTGTTGGTAAAGAAGTATTTGCACGTTTTATACATGAAAATTCAAAAAGAAATCAATCGCCATTTCTAGCATTAAACATGGCAGCTATACCAGAGCATTTATTAGAATCAGAGTTATTTGGTTATGAAAAAGGTGCTTTTACAGATGCAATAGCACCAAAACCGGGTTTATTAGAATCAGCACAAGGTGGAAGTATATTTCTAGATGAAATAGGTGAAATGCCTATGTCTTTACAAGCAAAGCTTTTGCGTGCATTACAAGAAAAAGAAGTAATGAGATTAGGAAGTTCAAAACCAGTTAAAATTGATGTGAGATTTATATCCGCTACTAATGCTAACATACAAGAGAAAATCGCAAATCAAGAATTTAGAGAAGATTTATTTTTTAGGTTACAAACCGTGCCAATAAAAATTCCGCCTTTAAAAGAGCGTATAGAAGAGATTTTGCCACTTGCAGAAAGCCACATGCAAGAAATATGTATGCAATATGGCTTTGAAATAAAAAATTTTAGTCAAGAAGCAAAAGACAAAATGCTATCTTATACATGGCCTGGTAACATTAGAGAGTTACTTAGTGTTGTTGAACGATCATGTATATTAAGCGAAGGAAACACAATAAACGCACTAGACTTATATCTTGACGAAAGAGAAAAGGGATTATTTAGTTAATATATTAAAACATTATAAATATTTATTACCAAATCTAAATGTAATCTACCTAGTTTTAATTTTATCTTATTTATTAGCTTTTAATATCACATAATAGAAATAAAATATCAATTATTTGTAAAATATTAATATAGTATGATAATTATAAAATAATTTTTATTGATGCAAAGAAAATATGCAATTCTATTAACAATAATTAATATTTTAATGTTATTTGTAAAGTTATTATGCAAAATTATTTAAGCATACTAAAAAAAATAAATATTATAAAATTTATCTTTTGTTATTTATGCAATATAAAATGATAACAACCTCTAAAATTTCTTCCTATTCACATCATCTAATATTCTAGTAGCCACAGAATCTACTGCAATGCTTATTTCTTGTGAATGATTAGCTATTTCTACATTTT
>JARIAP010000106.1 GCA_029257755.1 Helicobacter sp. | reverse complement strand
ATTAGTGTTACATTAGATTCTAATTTACCAAAAATAATTAAAGATAATAAAGATAAGTTTCTAGTTTTATCTGCAAGTTTTAAAGATTTTAATACAAAACATATAGATAATTTTAATAAAATAATATTGCCAACTACAAAAAATACACATAGCATAACCTTTATAATTCCAAATATAATCATAGAATCAAATAATAAAATTAATACAGATATTGGTGAGATACTTTTTTTGAAAGAAAATAATAATATAAAAATACAAGCACCATTACAAAGTGATTTAGCATTTAATATAGAAATGATTACACAAGATAATATACTATATTTCGTATTTACAAATAAACAAAATAATACAATAAAACAAAATTCCATAGATAAACACAATAATTCTAACTATATAGAATTAAAAGATTCTAGTTATGAGTTTAGCACATGGCGTTATTTTTTAGTATTAGGTATAATGTTTGTTGTATTAATAATCTTATATATTATACGATTGCGACAAAATAGAGGAGAAGAAATATCAAATATAACAATAGAACAATCAAAAATTCTTGATTCTAAGAATAAAATAGCAATAATTCGTTATGGAAAAATTAAATATATATTAGGTATAAATCCAAATAGTATAACTTTAATTGATAAAATTGAATCAAATGAAAACATGTCTAATAGTGAAATACAAGAAGATTGCAAGAAAGATATAAATCAAAATAATAATAAAATGAAAAAAAGCTTTAAAACTTTATTGCTAAAAGGCTAATTTTTATGGGTGCTATTGTAAGGCAGTATAGAATCTATAAGGATAGATTCTTGTTGTCAGTTAGTATTTCCTTATTAATACACTCTATGTTAATATACATTTATTATATTATACCCACACCAGAGAAAAAGGTTGTGCTAAGACCAATATCATTAGGTATTTTGCAAACAAATAATATTAAAGAACAAGTAGAAACTAAATCTCAACAAAATACACAAAGACAACAAAAAACTAAACAAAATAATTATATGCAAACAAAAAAAGATACAATAAACAATAATGTAGAAAAAATAACAACAAAGGATACGCTAAACACAAACATAGATTTGCAAAAGCTTAGTGTTACAAATGGAGAATTTAATCCATTTGCTATATCAAAGCCAAGTTTGATTCAAAATTTAAAAGCAAATGAAGATAATGAAAAGATTGAAAAGTTACCAAAGATATTACAAGAGGAACTTGTAAAGTTATATGGCACAGAATTACAAAAAATGAGTAAAGAAGAGAAAGACTATTTAGCAGAAAGTTATTTTTTAAATGGAGAGGTATTCCAACAAACAGCAAATAGAATGGGTTATCCAAAACTTGCAGCATATTTAAAGCAAAAAGGTAAGGGTATAATAGAATTTACATTATATCCAGATGGGCATATAGATAATATAAAAATTATAAAATCTACTAGTTATGAGGCATTAGATGATTCTATGAGAGAAGTTGTAGAATTATCAGCTAAGAACTTAAAGCGTCCGCCAAAACCAATTAGAATAAGGCTTGGCGGGAATTATGATATTAAGGAATACTAATATTTTTAGTTTATTTCGTGATAGAAGTTAATATGTTATTATAAATTCTTTGTCATTTGTATATTTATATTTTATTATCATATCATGTATATAAAGTTTCTACTTGAAGTTTTTATTTTTACAATATTCTTTTTAATGCAACTTTGTATTTTATTTTGTTTGTTTTATTTGCATTATTTGTATCATTTATTAATGTTATCATATCAAGCAAGATAAAACTTACTATAATTTTCTTAATATCTATATTTTATGTAGGTAATTACCTTTTGGGATCAAATAAGATATTTAATTGTAGAATTATGTATAGAATGTTGAATTTAATATTTGATTCTAATAATTTTGTTTTACATGTTTTATCAAGGTGATTATATAAAGTCTATTTATAAAATCTTTTTATGTATTAGCTTAGATTCTAAAAATGTTTATTTATATTGGGTATTGCTTGTTTTTGGAAATATTTAGATTTTATTGTTAGAAATTTATTTTATTAATTTTTTATATATTTTTATATTTAAATATATGATTATTAAATCTATGCTTAGTTTATTGTAAATTTTATTTGAATATTTATATTATTTGTTGTTGATAGTCATTTATTTTATCATTTATAAAATTAATTGTCATGTTAATTAAGTAATAAAGCATTTAAAATGATGCACTATATCCAACTTGTGATATAAACTTATCAAGACTTTGCCTTGCGGCTTCCATTATTGCATTAGACCTATTTTCATAGGTTGTAATAGGGTTATTAAGTGATGCTGCATAGTCATAATACCCCGGATTTGAAAAACTAAATTTTTTACCATTATAATAAAACTCAAACACAATATATGTAAAAACCCTATAAAATGTAGCAAATCCTTGTGCATTTGTGCCTATTATGCTATCTTGTATATTTTGCACTCTAACATTTAATATAGAATCTGCTTCATTCTTATCTACAACTCTTGAATGAAATCTAGATATAATAGCTTCATTTATTGCATCTTTTATTCTAACAGATTCTTCTGTATTTTCAAGATTTATTTCAAGCTTGACATACACTTTTTCTCCAAGAGCTTTATTTGCATAATAGGACATAGGCTTATAGCCACATGATATTATAAATATCGATATTAATATATAAAATATCATCTGTAATTTATTAAATCCCATTATTATTTATCCATTTTATATTAAGTTGTATCTAATATATTTTTTATGCTAGGTTATTTTAATCCACTATTTTTTCTTAGCAATTCTTTTTTTTCTTGTATTCTTTTACTTGTTTCTCTACGCAATTTAGCTGCTTCAAATCGCCTTTTTTCTTCATCTGTTGTTGGATTTAATTGTGGAACTTTTGTTGGTTTTCTGTCTTTATCTAATGCTACCATAGTAAAATATGAACTATTACAATGAGTTACACTTTTTTTTGCTATATCCTCTGATAATACCTTTATGCCGACTTCTACACTTGTATTTCCTGTATAATTTATTGATGCTAAAAAATGCACTAAGTTACCAATTTTTATTGGATTTTTAAATAACACTCTATCAACACTTAAAGTTACAACCCCCACACCACAATATCTAGTAGCACACGCATAAGCTACTTGATCTAGTAACTTCAATAATTCACCACCATGCATAACACCACTCAAATTTACATGTGCTGGTGTAGCAAGAATTGACATTCTTAATTTTTTATTGTCAATTAGATCATCCATATTATTCCTTTATTTGTGATTTTAATAAAAAACAATATTATAATACTATAATGTTATTTTTTAGCTTTTATATTTTTAATATTAAGGAATATTATGAAGATACTTTTTACAGGTGGCTGTGGATATATTGGCTCTCATTGTGCATTTCATTTTTTAAATAATACTAACGCAGAAATTGTTATTGTTGATAATTTATCCACAGGTTTTTTAAAAAATTATGAATATTTGAAACAAAAGTTTGGTGATAGGGTAAGATTTGTTAGAGAAGATTTAAGCGAATGTGAAGAAGTTTTTAAACAATACAAAATTGATACCATATTGCACTTTGGTGCATTTATTAGTGTTGCAGAATCTGTTAGTGATCCAATTTTATATTATACAAATAATACTGCTAAAACTCTTAAGTTATTATCATATTGTGCTAAGTATAAAGTAAAAAATTTTATATTTTCAAGCACTGCTGCTGTATATGGAGAGCCAAATGCAGAAGCAATGCCAATTACAGAATCTTTTATACCAAGCCCTATTAATCCTTATGGTTGGAGTAAATTAATGGTTGAAACAATGTTAAAAGATGTTGCAGAATCAGATAAGATTAATTATGTAATTTTGCGTTATTTTAATGTTGCAGGTGCTAATATGCAAAATGATTATGAAAATGAAAGTGCATTAGGGCAGAGAACAAAAAATGCTACACATTTAATCAAAGTAGCATGTGAATGTGCAACTGGAAAGCGTGAGGGCATGAGTATAAATGGAATAAATTATCATACAAAAGATGGAACTTGTATAAGAGATTATATTCATATTGATGATTTATCTATGGCTCATATTGAAGCGTTTAATTTATTGCAAAACGCATTAGGACCGCTTGGAGAAGTGTTTAATGTTGGATATGGAACTGGATTTAGTGTTAAAGAAGTTATAGAATGTGTAAAAGAAGTAAGTAAAAATAATTTTAAAGTTTATACTACAGGTAGAAGAGCAGGTGATCCATCGGTATTAATATCAGATAATACAAAGCTTTTAAAGCATACAAACTGGATACCAAAATATAATGATTTAAAGACAATTGTTGAGAGTGCTTATAGATGGGAACTTTTTTTAACTATGCAAGATCATAAGTAATTATAATGCTAAATTATAGACTTAATAAATATATTTTTTGATTATTTTAGCAAAAGTATATATTTGCAACTTTTATAAAGCTTGATTTTATAACATTTTGAGTATAATCATGAATTATTTTTGATTATTTGGGAGGTTTATATGAGTGCAGCAATTAGAAATATTATAATAGTTATTATACTAGCATTCATAGGTGTTATTGTTATATATTGTGCTAATGATTTTCAAATACAAGATACAAATAATAAAAATATTACAAATATTGAAAATAATGAACAAAAAAATATTAATGATTCTAATTTATATAATAATCATATTAACACACAACATACAAATGACAATGAATCCAATATAGAATCTCAAAACTATAAAGAAAAAGATATAAACAATCAAGATAATATTAATAATCATATGGTAGAAGATTCTATACATGTAGAAGCTATAAACAAACAAAATAACAATACTAATGTAAATGAATTTATAGAATCTAATTCAAATAAAGACA
The DNA here is from genome assembly GCA_029257755.1 of Helicobacter sp. Lineage (GTDB taxonomy): Bacteria > Campylobacterota > Campylobacteria > Campylobacterales > Helicobacteraceae > Helicobacter_A. The sequence goes on along the minus strand of JARIAP010000106.1, from coordinate 2,375 downwards.
ACAAAACAGATTCTAAAAATAAAGAATCTAATGCAAATAAAGATCAAAACAAATACAATACAAATACACAATCAAATAAGGACAACAAAACAACAGATTCTAAAAACAAAGAATCTAATTTAAATTCAAATAAAGATAACAAAACAGATTCTAAAAACAAAGAATCTAATGCAAATAAAGATCAAAACAAATACAATACAAATACACAATCAAATAAGGACAACAAAACAACAGATTCTAAAAATAAAGAATCTAATGTAAATAAAAATGAAAACAAATACAATACAAATACACAATCAAATAAAGATCAAAACAAGGAAATAAATAAATACAATGTAAGTGATATAGAAGAAAAAGATAAATGTATAATTGCACCAACTTGTGATAATTCTATAATGTCTAAGAGATTAGCGGCTACAAGTCTTGATATACATGCGAAAGTTAGAATAAAAGAAGAGATAAAATCAAATGGAGAAAAAGCTGGTAATGAATTTCTTAAACTTTGGAGGCAAACAAGAAATACTATATTACCAAAACTTACATCGCATATAAGCAACATAGAACAACAATATATAAGTAATAATAAAAAAGAAAGAATATGCAAGGCAAATTATTATACAGAAGTATTGCAAGATTTTGGGCATGGCTGGAAAGATAAAAAAGGTGATAAATCGCCTATATATAGCGTTGTGTATAAAATATCTTGTAATGATTCTAAAGAATCCAAATTATCAATTATTGAAGAAAGATTATCAAACCCAAAGTCAAATAATATGCCTATACCATTGCAACGAGATAGCTTTAGAGAACCACCCGCTTGTAATGTAAGAGAAGTTTATAATAAAATATCAGAAACAAGTTTTTATTTTCATGCTAATAAGAGAGCCGAAGAAGAAGGGTATATTAGGGGGGAAAAAGCTAAAAGAAAATTTGAAAGTCTTTGGGAAGATACAAAACCACAAATTATTTCTAAACTTTCATCTCACATAAGCAATATACAAGATAGAGGTTTAATGACAAATAAGCAAGTTAGAATGTGTGTTGCAAATTATTATACAGAAGTATTGCAAGATTTTGGGCATGGCTGGAAAGATAAAAAAGGTGATAAATCACCAAAATATATTGTATTTTATACTATTAGTTATGTAAATAATAATAGTGATGAAATTATTATAAAGATTACAGCACAAAATAGAACTAGAAATTAAAATGTTCTAATTAAACATGATTAAATCTAGCATTAATCATATTTTATTGATTTTAAAATAAAACTATTAGTAAAGAAATTAAGTTAAAAGGTATTTATGACTTATTTTGGTGGTTTTGGGATACACTATGATTTTGATATATTCAAAGTTTTTTTAGATAATTTTAAAATTACATTGAATAAATATGATATAGTTGGGTTTAATACAGGTGCTAATTTAGCATTAAATTATGCCACTAATCAAATAGAGCAGAATAATCGTGTAGGAAAAGTTATATTATTATCTCCATTAGTTTTTATTAAATATACAAATTTATTAATACAAAAAGAGCATGAAATATTACAAAAATATAAAATTGATATAAATATTAAACATAATATAACTCACCTTTGTTTTGAAGAGTTCCAATATAAATATTCACAAATACCATATAATATGTTATGTGATATTTTCATTAATTTATGTTTAGATTCTTATAATGATGATAAAGAATCATATTTAGCTAGAATTGATAGATATTTAATGGAAAACAAATTATTATTAGATAGAAAAAAATATCAATGTAGAGTTTTTACACATTCAAATATAGCACCTACATTAAAGGATTCTATAAGCAATATATCTTATGATTTAAACAAAATTGCAAAAAAATCAAAATTATTTATTGTTTTTATTGCAGAAAATGATAGAATAATAAATTCAAAACAAATTGGTAACTATTTTTCACAATTTGGAATCTGTTATATATTAAAAAATTATAATCATATTTTAGAATATGATATTTAAGTGTTAAAAGGCATTTTTTAGGTGATGAAAAAAAGAGCATTTTCAGGTATCCAGCCTACAGGCAATTTACATTTAGGAAATTATCTTGGGGCTATTAAAAATTGGGTAAAAAATCAAGAAGAATACGAAAATATATATTGTGTTGTAAATACTCATGCAATTACTATTTATCAAGATCCAAATGAATTGCGTAAAAAAACCTTTGAATTATTTGCAATGTTACTTGCATGTGGATTAGATACAAAGCATTCAAAGCTTTTTATACAAAGTAAAATAGACTATCATACCGCACTTACATGGATATTAGATTGCAATATACCTATGGGAGAAATGAGTCGCATGACTCAATTTAAAGATAAATCGCAAAAAAATCCACAAAAT
>JARIAP010000193.1 GCA_029257755.1 Helicobacter sp. | reverse complement strand
ATAACAATGACCCCAACGATTAAGCGTAATAGCTAAAATATCTTTATTATGTTTAAAGTCAGCATCGCCCAACATTCCTTGCAATTGTTCACGCAATATATCTTCTAATTGAGAAAAAGGCATATTAAATAATTGATGTCTTGCAAACCTAGCTTGTTCTCTTGCATCAACTTCAGATCCATCTATCATTCCTCTATTCATCATGCAAGGTGAATTTACTAAATGTAAGCAAATAGGTTTATTTGGATCTCTTGGATGTTTATAATTTCCTATATCAACAGGATAATCTAATTTTGTTCTAGCATAAAACATTCTAGGAGAATATATTTCATGAACTCCAAGCTTAATAAATGGTTGCCAATTTCTTAATATTACATTAGTGTGTATAAGCGGTGTTTTAACTGCTTTACCAAGAGAATCCTTTTGTATTTGTGGCATATCTGGAACTATATAGGGTATCATGCTATTATAATTAGCCATTACTACTTTTTTTGCAAAAACCTTATGTATTTTTTTATCTATTCCACTTGCATAACTTACCTCAACCCCTCCTGCAACATTTTTAGCATTTATTGCTGTGCTTTGAAGTCTTATTCTTGTTGAAGAATTTTTCATATCAAGCTTTGAGTAATCAAATTTAGCCATAACAATATCTTTTGTAGCAGTATCTTTTGTAACATCTGGAATCAATTTTTTTACCATCAATCTTACAATTGTTGCATTGCCATCTGGAAAATGGTAAATATATGGTTCTGTAATTTCTGCTTCCGCCTCTTTGCTTAGTGGTGGTAATTTTAGATTATCAAAACCGGGCAAAAACATACCTCTTGCGTCTTCACAAGATACACAATCAATTCCTAATGCCAAAAAATCATCTGTCATTCCTTCAAAATATGAAATAGCTTTTTCAGAAAGTCCAACTTTATCTCTTAAAAAATTTCTATAACTTTGTTTTTTAACATATTCTATTCTCTCTTTTTTATTCATCCCATTAAGATAATCTCTTGGATTTGTATGCAGTTCTATTAAAGCTTGTTTATCAGAATCAACCATTGGAAAATCATTAATAAAACTTTCATAACTTCTGCCATTAATCCTACTTGGTGGTATATCATCACTAATTATTTTCCGTGGATTACCAGAGACAACCTTATTTACTCCAAAATCTTTCTTATTGAAATATACTCCTCTACCTAAATTTAAATTTGGGTAAAAATCAACATCAAAACATTTAGCTAATTCATCAATATCAATACCTATATTAGATAGAAACTTTACTACTTCTTTGCTATACAATGCTTTTGGTGATTGCAAAGATTCACTACCACCATAACCCAAGATAAAATCATTTTTGATTTTAAATTCATTTCTTCTTGCATGTCCGCCAAAATCATCATGATTATCAAGGACTAATATACGCGTGTCTTTACCAGTTTTATCTCTATATAAACAAGCAGCACATAATCCACTAATACCAGCACCAATAACAACTAAATCATACTCTTCTTCTATGTTAATATTTTTAAAGTCAAAAGTTTCTCCATCTCTTAAAAGATGTGCAAATTCATAACTTTTATTATCACTTCCTCTAAGTCCTGTTAAACTAGGTGGATAAAAATTATCATTCTGCAAAATCTGTGTATTTAAAGCTTTTGATTGTGAACCATAAAGCAATTGCATAGGAGACATTCCTGCTACTACAGATACTGCTATACCATTTAAAAAATCTCTACGAGTAATTTTCATTGTATCCCTCTAAATTAAAATATTTAATGTTTATATGCAAGTATATTTGATACTTTAATAAACATAATGTATTATAAGAATTAACATAAATAAACAATATTAATGTCTAATCCAATAATAATTTTGATTTTGAAAAAAAATATAAAATAATTAATAAATAATATTGTAATTTTCATATAAACTAAGAATATTTGTATAGAGTTGAAACACTAAATATCTTGATTTATATATTTAATATAGAATAAAATAAAAAGTCAATTTTTAAATTATATTAATTAAACAAAAAATAAATATTAAAAAATTGCAAATTCCACATGAAAACTTTGCTCTAATGGCTGTAAATTTATTTGATTTTGCGGAAAAAAACTGATTCTATAAAACAAATTTACATTTACAACAAAATATTTTAGAATCCCAACACCAAACTCTATATAATGACCATTTACTTTTGTATTTTCTATTTGTATATTTTGTATATTAGATTCAGCAAATATACCTCCACCACCAACAATAAAAGATAATGGTTGTGGAACATGCCTAAAAATATTTGTAGTACTACATGGAAAATGCAAATAAATTTCAGTTCCAATGAGATGACTTTTTATTCCTATATCACTAAAATTGTATTTTACCCTAACACCTACATCAAACACATGATCTATACCTTTTAATAAATTGTAGAAACTAGATAAATAATTCCACCCAAAACTACCCCCAATATTATAACCTACTGCATTATGGTTAAAGCTTGTAGTTGTTCCAATATGAAATGATACAACTTGAAGTGGTCCTCCACCTAGCATTCTCCAATCATAATTTCCACCATAATTTTGTGCCTTAAGAATATAAGTTTGCAACAATATACATGCAAAAATATTATAAAATAAAAATTTTATAGAGTTAAGCAAATTGTATCCCTATTAGAATATAAAAATCTATTCATCACCATCTACAAGCACACTCATTCCAACACGCAAACCAGATACTTTTTCTATGGGGCGTGCTTCAATTTCAAATGTTTTCATATCATAATTTTGTGTGCTAGCAGTAGCTTTCCATGTTGCAAAATCCCCCATTACAGAAACATAAGTAACTTTAAATTTAACTTTTTTATCAATAGCAGGTATAAATCCATAAAATTCTGCACCCTTTTGAAACTTTGATAAATGATTTTCATCTACACTAAGACGCAACCAAGAATCATTTAAATCTACAAGCATAACAACAGGAAAACCACTTGGTGCTAACTCTCCACTATGAACTAAAATATTACTTACTTCACCATCTGCTGGTGCAACAGCTTCTATGTCCTTTACATATGCTTCTACTTCTTGAACTTGCCCTAAAGCTGCTTTTTCTTTTTCTAATGCTGCCCTTTTTGTTTCATCTCTTGTGCCACTTAGTGCAAGTTTATATTGTTGATATGTTGTGCTCTCATTATACTTAGCACTTTGGTATGCTGCAAATGCTTCATCTCTTCTTTGCAAACTCATAACACCATCATCATAAAGCTGTTGTATTCTTTTATATGTTTTATATGCTAGTTGTGCTTGAGCACTTGCTGATTGCCAAACATCTTTTGCTGATCTTATTGTTTCGTCTCTTGTGCCACTATTTGCCTCTTTATTTAAAGCTTTTGCTGCTTCATAACCTGCTTGAGCTTGTGCAAGTTTTGCTTCTAGCTCTGGGCTTTTAATTAGAAATATAACATCTCCTTTTTTTACATTATCTCCCTTATGAACTAATATTGTATCTATTCTACCTGCAAGTTTTGAGCTTACACTATATTCTTTAGCACTAATTTGTCCTTGAAACATTTGCTTTTTTGGTAAATATGCACGATAAAAAGTTCCAGCGAGCCAAATAGAAATTAATATAACAAGAATTATAATAAAAGTTATGGAAGCGACTTTCTTTTTATCTCTTAATA